>JBILBP010000159.1:0-6328 GCA_044353645.1 Planctomycetota bacterium
GGTGTCCGCAATTCATGGCTCATGCTCGCCAGGAACATGCTCTTGGTGCGACTGGCTTCCTCCGCTAGGGCGCGCGCCGCCTGGGCATGCTCATTGGCGACTTCCAACTGGGCGGTGCGCGTCGCGACCTGATGCTCGAGACCGGCAGTGAGATCGCGCAACTGACGCGCGGTGTGGCGCAAGGCCTCGCGGAGCTGCTCGCCTTCGCGGATACTCGACGATGGCAGCTCTTGCGCCGGCCTGAAATCGCCCTCGGCCATGGCGGTGGCGGCCAGGGCGGCATTGGCTACCGGTGTCGCCAGGGCGCGGGACAGACGCGAGACGGCCCCGGCGATGATCGCGATTCCCAGGCCCAACGTCGCCACCGCCCCAACGCTGATCACGGTGGCGATCTCCTTGACGATGCGCGCATCACCCTCGGCGACTAGGCGCACACCCTCGGGGTTCACGTGATGCTCGCTGCGCGTACCGGCAAACGTCGCAAGGGGAAAGCCGATGGCCGACGGATCGCTGCTGGCGATGACCGCTCCGCTGGGAGCGACTAGCCAGAGGTCACGGATGACCTCGTTGCGGGCGGCGCGGAGCAGGAAGTCCTGCGTCTGCAGATGGTCCGCCATGGTCGGCTCCATCGCCAATGACAGGCTCTCCAACACCATCTGCGTGCGCGACCGGTTGAAATCCTCGAGAACGCCCTTGGCGACCACCACCGTGACCACCGCGACGAGGATCGCTATCACGGCCAGCGGCACGAGCGTCAAGAGCAGCGTACGCTCGTGCAGCGACGGCAATTGGCGCAACCGCCGAGCGGCATCGGTTTCGATCTGGGGAGACGTCACGAAGAAGTATACCTGAGGTTTCCTGCGGACGCCATCTGCCATCAAGATTGGTCAGGGTCCATCAAGAGGCGATCAAATGAAGATCAAAAGTCGATCTCAGGTGCTGACAGCGGGTGCCTGGGCAGAGGATCCGCCGGCACTCTTGAGGCGATAGCATCCACCGCGGTCCTGGGTCAGGCGTTCGAAATGCTCATCGATGCCCATGGTCGTCTCGGCCCCGCCGAGAAACAGGAAACCATCGGGGGCCAGCACCCGCCGGACCTTGGCGAGGATCTGGCGTTTGGTCTCGACATCGAAATAGATCAGAACGTTGCGCATCATGACGATGTCGGCGCTGCCGATCGCGCCAAATGATTCGAGGAGGTTCAGCTCTTTGAACTCAACCATCCGTTTCACATCTTCGCAAAGCTTCCAATCTCCGCTCGCCTGCTTGCTGAAATAACGGTTCATCAACGCCGGCGGCAGCCCGCGCGAGACCTCAAGCTGGGAATAAGTGGCGCTGACGGCCTTGGCGAGGACCTCGCTGGCGATGTCGGTCGCCACCAGGCGCAGCTGCCAGGCGAGCAGTCCGGGGTGCTGCTCGCGGATCAGCATCGCCACCGAATAGGGCTCCTGTCCGCTGGAACAGGCGGCGCACCAGATGGTCAGACGTTTACTTGCGGCCCGCTTGATGATGAGCTGCGGCAGCAAGGTCTTGGTCAGGGTTTCAAACGGATGCGCATCGCGCAGGAACAGAGTCTCGTTGGTGGTCATGGCCTCGATCACCTGCCGATGCAGCTGCGAGTGCGCATGCGCACGCAGACGCTGGCAGAGGGCTTCGAGGGTTTCGAGCTGGGCCGCTTTCGCCACCGGCAGCAACCGCGATTCAATCAGATAAGACTTGTCCACCCCAAGTACGATCCCCGTGCGTTCTCGCACCAATTTACGGATCATGTCCAGGTCAAATGAGGAAAGTGGCATCTGCCTGACAGCTTACCTCATAATTCATGAAACCGCAAATAGGCTCAGTCGAGGAAGCGGAATTCGTTCATGATCGCCAACCATGCCTCTAGAGCCCGGGCCGGGATACGCACCTGATCGATGCACGTAGGCGAGCCGCCTGCTTCTGCATCCTGGCGATACCAGGGCATGGTCCGCGCCTCGAGCCGTTTGGCGATGAACGAGGTGCTACGTCCCACGAGCTGCGCCGCCGCGACCGTGTCGAGCAGCTCACCGGGCTCGCTGGACACTTCCCAGATCGGCTCCTTGGTGAGATCATTGCGCGCCGCCTTGCGGTTGGCGGCGACCAGCAGGCGGGCCGTAGGCAGCAGCTCGTCGGTGGCGACGCCGGCAGCAGCCTGGATGCGCAGCAGGGCCAAGGGCACATCGTACAGTCCGACCATCGCCTCCATCCAGGTGCTAAGATGCCCGGCCAGCCAATGGGCCGCCGGCAGAGCCTGCCGCGAGCGGATCGCGCCATCGGCAAAGGCGTTGACGAGTTCGATGACCAAATCCTCATCGACCTCGCCGCCGCGGATCAGGACATCGAGGCCCTGGCCGGCGGCCGCGGCGTCTCCGGCCAGGAGCTGACAGCGGATCAGCAGCTCGATGTCATCGGCGGAAACCTCGCGCCCGGCATGACTGTGGATGATCCCATGGCTCACCCACCAGCCGAGGTCCGCGAGATGTTGAAGGCCACCGCCCAACCCGGGGTGCCCTTCCTCGAGACCTTCGACGACCGCCGCCGCCAGCTCCAGCCAATAGCTAGCGAGATCGCCATCCCAGGCCGGTCCGGCGATGGTACGGGTCGGCAGGCCTTCAGCGAGTTCCGCCAAGGCGCTGGCGAGCTTCGCCGGTTCGGGAAATCCCGCACCGGCGGCGGCGACCATGTGCGTGCGTAACTCGGCCGAGAGATGCCCGAAAAAAAGCTGCGGCATGGTGCTGACGCCGTGATCCATGGCGATCACCACCACGCACATGCCCTGGGCGGCGGCAAGCATCGCCCGCGCGGCGGCAGGAGCGTCGGGCGCCCCCTGCCGTGCCAGTTCCGTGGCGATGCTGGTCAGTGGCCCCGTGCCGTCGTCAAGGTAGCGCTGCCGGGCAGCCGCGAAGGTGGCCGTGAACGGAGCAATGAGCACCGAATGGAAGCGCGTTTTCCCGGCCATCAATTGCGACATCATCTGCAGCGGATTGAAATCCTGCGACTGCGTCAGTTGGGCAAAAGCATCGCTGAGGTCGGATTCGGGCATGAGCAATATCGTGAGCGGGAATCTCCGTCGCAAACCGGGATTTCCCCGGCGGCCAGCTGCCGGCAAACACTCTACTCTGGCGTCATGCACAGCAGCGGATACCACCTGAGCCCATGCTCGCTTGGCATCTTGGTTGGCGCTACCTGTGCAAACGCCGCGCCGCTTGGCTGGCATTCTTCGCCATCACCTTGACGGTGGCGGTACCGGTGGTGGTGATCGGCGTCATCCAGGGCTTCCTCGACGTCACCACGCGCCAGGCACGCGCCAATGAGAGCGATCTGACGGCGACCTCGCCGTGGTTCGGCGATGGCATTACGGATACCGCCCAAGGCCGCGCGACGATCAGCACCGTGCCGGGAGTGGCGCGCATCGCACCGTTCGTCTCGCAGTACGGCCTGCTCGTGCCGCGCTTGGCGCGCAACGACAGCGAGCAAGGCGTGCCGGCCTTCATCGAAGGCATCGACTGGGAGGCGGATACCGCCATCGGCCGGCTGGCGCCGGGCATGCTGCATCCGCCACCGGTCGAGAACCTCTCGGCCCCGGTGCTCGCGCCGGGCGAACGCGGCACGGGCTTCCTGACCCCGACCTGGCGCGCGCATCTGGCGCTCAGCGGACTCGATATGGCCGCCGCCCTGGGTTGCGGGCCGCTGCCCTTGGCTCCCCGCCAGCGTCCCCCGATCGGCGTCGTCACCGGTCGCGAAGTACTGTATTCCAGCGGCATCCGCATCGGGGTGATGGTGGATCTCATTGGCGGCAAAGGGAAGAAAATCTCCGCCGAGATCTCCGACACCATTGGTACCGGGATCCTCGAGATCGATCGCTTCGCGGTGCTCATTCCGCTCGGCCACGGACAGTCGCTGGCGGGCTACGAGAGCAAGGCCAGCAAGGCCGGGCAAGTCGGCGGCTGGCGGATTCAAGGCGTTCCCGACAGTAACCTCAAGACCCTCTCGGATGCGCTCCAGGACGCCACCGGGCTACGTGTCGACACCTGGCTCGAACGCCGCGGCAACATGGTCAAGAGCATGGAACTGCAGCGCAACATCATGGCCCTGGTAATGGTCGCCATCCAGACCATCGCGGTGTTCATCGTCTACGCCGTGTTCTCGACACTGGTGGCGGAAAAGCGCCATGACATCGGCGTGCTCCTTGGTCTGGGAGCACGACGTCGCGATATCGCAGGAGCCTTCCTCCTCGCTGGCTTGGCCGCCTGCGTACTTGGCGGGGCCAGCGGCTGGCTGCTTGGCTGGGGCGTGCTGGCGGGCCTCAACCCCTTGAGCAAGGCCTTGAACATGCCGTTGTTTCCGCAAGACGTTATCTACACCCCCGAAGCCCCGACGAGTTTCGATCCCTTGATTCCGCTGTTCTTCATGGGCGTCATGAGCGTGGTCGGAGTCATCGCCGTCGCCCTCCCGGCGTGGCGGGCGGCGCGCATCGTCCCCGTCGACATCCTGCGGGAGAGCGCATGAGCCCCCTGCCTGAAGCCACGACGTCCTCGCCATCGGGCACCCCGCGTCTGCTGGTGCGTAAACTGAGCAAGGGCTATCCCGGTCTACCGGTGCTGCGCGGCCTCGATCTCAGCGTCGAGGGCAGCGAAGTCGTCGCCATCCGCGGACAATCGGGGACCGGCAAAAGCACCCTCCTGCATTGCCTTGGCCTCCTCGATCAACCGGATTCCGGGAGCATCCGGCTTGATGGCGAAGAGGTCACCGGGCGTTCTGTCGCCGCCACCGCCAGCCTGCGCGCGACGCGCATCGGCTTCGTCTTCCAGGCCTTCCATCTGCTCCCCGAATTCACCGTCGGCGAAAACGTGCTGATGGCCGGGCGCACGGCACGCCTGGCGCCGGCAACGGCCCTCGCGCGCATGCGTGAACTGCTGACGCACGTCGGCCTCGAGACCCGCGAGCGCGCCGATGTTCGCACGCTCTCCGGCGGCGAACGCCAGCGCGTGGCCCTATGCCGTGCGCTGCTCACCCGGCCAGCCCTGCTGCTCGCCGATGAACCCACCGGCAATCTCGATCCGCTGACTGCGGGAATGGTCTTAGAACTGCTCCTCAGCCTGGCCCGCGCCGAAGGTTCGAGCGTGATCCTGGTCACCCATGATCCGGCGATCGCCGAACGGGCCGATCGCCGGCTGGCCTTGCGCGACGGCGTCCTGCAGACGGCCTGAGCTCTTTTTCGGCCGGAGCTCTTTTTCGGCCTGAGCTCTTTTTCGGCCTGACGCACTCCGCTTCTAGCTTGCCGGGAAGCGCTTCCATGGCACGGTTCCAGCTGCAACTGATTTCCCTGTTGCCGAGGAACTCTCATGGCCACGAAGCCGGTCTTAAACGTCGCCCTCATCGGTTATGCTTTCATGGGCCGGGCCCATTCGAATGCCTATCGTCAGGTCGGCCATTTCTTTCCCGATTCACCGTACACCTTGCAGCGCAAGGTCCTCGTCGGGCGCACCGAGGCGGCGGTGAAGAAAGCCGCCGTCGAACTCGGCTGGGACGAAACCTCCACCGATGCCGAAGCGGTGATCAAGCGCCCGGACATCGACATCATCGATATCGGCACGCCCAACGACAGCCACTACGACCTGGCCATGAAGGCCATCAAGGCGGGCAAGATCGTGATGTGTGAAAAGCCCCTGGCGATGACCACCAAGGAAGCGCGGACCATGGCCGCCGCCGCGAAAAAGGCCGGCGTCCCCAACCTCATCTGGCACAACTACCGTCGCGCGCCGGCGGCGACCACTGCCGCCCAGCTCATCGCTGACGGCAAGCTCGGCGAGATCCGCCACGTGCGCGCCGTCTACTTGCAGGACTGGCTGATCGACGATGCCTGCCCGTATACATGGCGGATGAATGCGAAGACCTGCGGCTCAGGTGCACACGGCGATCTCAACGCGCATCTCATCGACATGACGCGCTTCATGACCGGTCTCGAATTTACCGAAGTCTGCGGCATGTCCGAAACCTTTATCAAGACGCGTCGACATGCCGACGGCAAGGGCAAGGGTACCGTCGATGTCGACGATGCCTTCCTGTTCCTCGCCAAGCTTTCCAACGGCGCCGTCGCCAGCTACGAAGCGACCCGCGCCGCCCTTGGCCGCAAGAACTACAATCGCATCGAGATCAACGGCACCACAGGGTCGCTGGTGTGGAATTTCGAGCGCATGAACGAGCTCGAATTCTTCGACGGCAGCGATGACCCCCGCGTGCAAGGCTTCCGCACGATCATGTGCATGAATGGCGGCGCGCATGCCTACGCCGGGAATTACTGGCC
>JBILBP010000160.1:0-6292 GCA_044353645.1 Planctomycetota bacterium
GCTTTTGCGCTGATCCCCGCTGCTTTCCACAACGATCAGCGGGCGTTGGCGGCCGAGCGGTCCTCTTCGAGGTAGTAGTCGCCACTCAAGGTCGTGACGCGGTGGTCCCATTGGCCGAGAAATTGCGCCTGGGTGGCGGCGAACAGCGGGCTGATCTCGATCTGCGCTGACGACGGCAGGTTCAGGCTCACGCCACCGGCCTGCAGCCAGCGGCAGTACTGCTGATGGGCCATAGCCACTGCCGTCGCCGGGCTGTCGGTGCCTTCCTTGTTCTTCACCGGCGCGAATTCATCATCGCGGTTGATCGCCAGGCCGAGGCTGATCCTGGCTTCGGGAATGAGGTCGAAGATAAAGCGCTCGCTCTTCCAGCCTTTGACTTCCTGGAGCTGTCCGTCGATCCAGGCCTTCAGCGGCTTGCTGCTGCGATGCAGGGGGATCTTGTACTGCTGATCGGCGAGGCGTCCGAGGAAGGCCACACTCCAGCAGTGCATCGCCGGTGAGCCCCAGCGATAGATTAACTCGCCCTGGGCATCGCGTGAGCGGGCCTGCTCGGGGGTGACCTCGGTGTATTCGACGATCACATCATGGCCGTCGACGTGGACCAGATGGCCGACCTTCTCATCGGGGGTAACCTTCTCGAGGACCTTGGTCACGACATCGGCGTTTTCGCTGGTGGCGACGCCCACAAGGTCCACGTCATCGACGGGCACGAGGATGTTGTCAACCTGGATGTAGATGATCTGGGCCACGCCTTCGCGGCGCAGGCGGGCGAGGTTGCCGGACTTCACCAGGGCGGTGAAGCAGCCGCCGTGGCCATCAGGATTTTCGAGCAGGCGCCCGGGGCCGCTCATCAGCGCCCGACCCTGCTGGTCGAGGCTGGGGACGGTGCCTTGGCTGAAGAATCGGACCTGCTCCGGCTTGAGGCCGAACAAGCCGTTGACGTTGAAGAAATCGCGGGTTTCGCCGTCGGTCATGGGCGAGGTCATGACCAAGAAGGGGACGTCATGGCCGATGCGTCGCGAGAGGCTGAGGACCTTTTCCGCCTGCAGCTGGTAGATGCTTTTCGCGGAATGCGGGGCCACCGAAAAGCAGCCCTTGGGGGCGCTCGAACCGAGGCGTGTGCCCTGACCACCGGCGACCATCAGCACGGCGACCTGGCCGGCACGATAGGCGGCTTCGCCGACGCGCGCGAGTTCAGTCCGGCGCTGCGACCGTTCGTCGAGATCGATGACCCGGCTTTTACCCACCGTCCCGCTCGCCGGCGGCGAACTGTGATGCTGCAGTTCCTCCCAATCGATGTCGGCGAGCCGCGCCAGGTAAGCACTGCGTTCAGCCGCCGGCAGCTGCTCGATGCCGGCCAGAAGATGGCCTTGTCCGTGACGGGTGAGAAGTTCGGCGAGAGTAAAGACGTCGGTCATGAGAGACGATGGTCTCCATGACCGACGCTTGGCAATCGAGTTTACTTGTTGCCCAGGACCAGGCCGTTGCCGACCAGGTAGCGATAGCTGTCGATGACCGCCTGCAGCATGTCGGTCTCGCAATGATCCAGCTCGACCGCGCACCACTTGAGGACGGCCGGGTCGGCGGCGGCGACGATGGCTTTGAAATCCTGTCGGCCCTTGCCGGCCGCGAGCATCTTGGCGTCGGGCGTCAGGGTGCCGTCCTTGAGGTGCAGATGGATGGTGCGGTTCTTGAGCAACGCGACCATCTCGGCAGGATTCTCGGTAGCGTAGTTCGCGGCCCAATACGTATCGATTTCGAGGTTCAGGGCCGGTGACTGCTCGAGGAGGATCTCGATCGCGAGCTTGCCGCCAAGGCGCGTGAATTCGAACTCATGGTTGTGGTAGCAGAGGATGATGCCGTGCTTGGCGAACGCCGCACGGGCGGCTTCGATCTCGCTGGCGAGGGCCTTGATGCCATCATCAGTGGTCCAGCGCTCCTGGGGAGTCCAGGCGACGATGTAATACGGCGTGCCGAGATCCATCATGATGTCGATGGCTTGGTTGTACTCTTCGGCCTTTGGCAGGCCGCCATGGCTGGCGCTCACGACCATGCCCAAGCTCTTGACGATCGAGCTGAATTCTCTCGGGCGCAGACCGTACAAACCAGCAGCTTCGACGCCGATGAAGCCGGTATCGGCGAGGGTCTTCAAAACCGCCACATGATGTCCGTTGGCGGTCTGCTCGCGCAGGGAATAGAGCTGGACGGTGATCGGAGCAGGCACGGGTGAGATCCTCGAAGGACAATCGCCGCAGGCGGGCGCGGGGGACCGGAGTCAGGAGATAGACTTTAAGTCGCCTGGGATTAAATGTAAGGTCTTTCAACTGGTACCATCGACAGTTATGGTCATTTTGCATAAAAAATCGCGAGAGTATGACGGTGTCCACTGCTAGCGGCAGCGCATACTGGCTCTCTACGGTCGCTGTCTGTTCTCTTATCCGCCACACACTCCCTGTCATCGCCATCGCCATCGCCAGCGCCAGCGCCAGAGCTGGGGGCGGTGTTCCTCACGAGCCAGGCCATCTGTCACGCACGGCAGATCGAGGATTATCCTGAGAACGATGAGGGCAGCAGTGCCAACAAGAGCGTGGTCTGCGACTCGTTCACGGGTACGCCCACGGCAGCCTGCTATACCTCCGCCAAGCGCTCTATCTCCGCCAAGCGCTCTATCTCCGCCAAGCGCGTCGCGCTCGACTGCAAGTGACCCCCGCGGACTCCTCCGGCCCGCAATCCGGGCCGACAACGGTCCGAACTGCAGGCATTGCAGCTCCTCCTAGTTGCGTTTCCTGGCTTTGACTTACCGTTGGCGCCCCTGCCCGCCCGGGTAGCTCAGCGGTAGAGCAGCGCTTTCGTAAAGCGAAGGTCGGAGGTTCAATTCCTCTCCTGGGCACCACTGAAAAACCCCGCAGCTATGCGGGGTTTTTGCTTTCGATCTATCTATTAGAAAATTCCTCTTGCGGATTTAAGACAACTATCTGATGCCCAGTCGCTCTCAGGACAGTGGCGCAAAAGTAGGCAAGCCTAACCGGTTTTCCCTGTATTTCAGCGTTGAGTTGAGGCGCTCCCTGAGCGGCAGGCTACCTGCCGCCTAGGCCATCCAATTTCACCGCGCCTTTGAGCACTTCCTCGGCGAAATAGCTCGAGCGTACGTAGGGGCCGCTGGCGATGTAGGCGAAGCCCACTTCCTTGCCCCAGCGTTCGTATTGCGCGAACTGCTCGGGGGTCGGGAAGCGCAGGATGTCGTGGTGTTCGAGGCTCGGGCGGAGGTACTGGCCGATGGTCATGATGTCGACCTTGGCGGCGCGTAGGTCGTCCATCAGCCAGCGGATCTCGTCGTCGCTCTCACCCAGGCCGACCATGATCCCGGATTTGACCCAGATCGTCGGATCCTGTTCCTTGACCCGCTGCAGCAGATCCAGGGAGCGGCGATAACGCGCCTGCGGGCGCACCGTCGGGTAGAGGCGGGCGATGGTCTCGAGGTTGTGGTTGTAGACGTCGGGCTTGGCACGCACGACGGTGTCGATGTTCTCGGCCTTGCCGAGGAAGTCGGGGGTCAGCACCTCTACCAGAGTTCCCGGGCTCAGGCGGCGGATGGCGGCGATGGTCTCGGCGAAATGCGGCGCTCCGCCATCGGCGAGGTCATCGCGGTTGACGCTGGTCACCACCGCCATCTTCAGACCCAGCTCAGCCACCGCCTTGGCTAGGCGCTCGGGTTCGCTGGCGTCGAGCGGGCCGGGATTCTTCGTCCATTCGACGTCGCAGAAGGTGCAGGTACGGGTGCAGGCGTGGCCCATGAGCATGAAGGTCGCGGCTTTTTTCGACCAGCATTCCTGACGATTGGGGCAGGTCGCTTCCTCGCAGACCGTGACCAGGCCATGCTTGCGGACCACGGCATCGGTCTCGGAACTGACGGCATTGGCCGGCAGGCTCCGCTTGAACCATGCGGGGAGGCGGGGGCGGGTAGGGCTGATGGGGACGACGGGCATGGCGGTAGGCTACAAATGGGGGCGGCCGGCCAAATACTGAAGGGCCGGTGGACAGGTCGATCGGGAAATGAGGATGTGGCCTATGCGTTTAACGGCTGACCTTCTCGCAACTAATACGTTGCTCCCGCTTGTCGATGAGCAGGGAGCGGTGCGGCTGCACCTCTGGCGCTTCGCTGCGCGCTGGACGTGCCGTGATGCGGTTCTCGATTTCCGCATCCTCGCTTGCGAGGAGATCGCCCTCCCCGAGCCCGAGCCGACCGAGCCGGTGGTGGGCGCTCTCGCCCGCCTGGTGCGCTGGACGCGAGGCACCGGGGCCTTGATCATGATCGTCAATCCCGCCGAGGCCGTGGGCGTCGAGCATATCCCGATGACCGAGGGCGTGCGCTTGTTCGGAGTCACCAGCGAGGCCGATGTGCGCTGTTGGGATGCGATGCTCTCCACCGGGCAGCCGGTGTATGGCGTGGTCGGCACCGCCACTCTGGAAGTGCAGAGCCTCAAGCCGACCTCGGCGATCAGCGCCTTGGCCTATGGCCTGTTCACCAGCGATTGCGGCCTGACTTTGAGTGGCCTGCACGAAGACCGCAGCGGCGTGGTCTACGTCTGCGCTCAGTCGACCACCGCCAGCGTGATCATTCGCGGCGGATTCGAAGGCGGTGAACTGCACGGTGAGGCCGGTGCCCAGGTGGCGTGGAAGGACCGCGGCAATGAGGGCTATGCGCGCTTGGCGATCGTCGACGCCGACGGTCATTCGTGTCTGACGCAACCGCGTTTCATCGTGCAGGCCCGCCCCCATGCCTGATGCGCGCCGATTGGTCGTGATCCGCCGCCGCGTGCCGAGCCAGAACCAGAGCCAATATCGCCACTGGTCGCTGTACCACGCCGAGAAGGAGATGTGGTACGTGCTCTTGCGCGCCCAGCTGACCCCGCGCAAGCCGGTCGATCAGCCGATCCGCGTGGTCCTGCGCAGCTATCGCACGCGACTGATGGATTACGCCAACCTCGTCGGCGGCGCCAAGCCGATCCCCGATGCCCTGATCCGCCTCGGCCATCTCAAGGACGACAGTCCGCGCTGGTTCCACTGCGAGTACTTCCAATTCCAGGTCCCCAAGGCGGATGAGCGCACCGAGTTGGAGTTCATCCCCTGGGCCGGTTACGACCACATGATCGAGGACGAACGATGACTCCGCAGCAGCAGCTGTTGACCTGGTATGCCCGCGTCGGGCGCACCCTGCCGTGGAGGCAGACGCGCGATCCGTATCGCGTGCTGGTCAGCGAAGTCATGTTGCAGCAGACGCAGGTGGCGCGGGTCATTCCGTATTATCAGCGCTTCCTCGAGCTCTTCCCCGATGAGCGGGCCCTGGCGCAGGCCGATACCGAGAGCATCCACCGCGCCTGGAAAGGACTCGGCTATCCCAGCCGGGTCGAGCGTCTGCGCGCCGCCTGTCAGGCGGTGCTGACTCGCGGTGGCTGGCCCGACACCGCCGAGAGCCTGCAAGAGTTGCCCGGCATCGGGCCCTACACCGCCCATGCCGTGGCCTGTTTTGCTTTCGCGCGCGTGGTGCCGGTGGTCGATACCAATGTCGCCCGCGTCTATGCCCGCCGCGACGGCTTAGCGCTGCCCCTGGATCGTACCGGCATCTGGTCGCATGTCGCAACCCAGGTCGACCCGCAGCAGCCGATCCGTTACAACAATGCCCTCATGGATCTGGGCGCGACGGTGTGCACCGCCCGCGCGCCGGTTTGCGGGCAGTGTCCGTGGGAAAAACGCTGCCTCAGCCGCGGCCAGCTCACGACCATCGCCGCCACCTCGAATCCGTTGAAGGCCGCGAGCAAGAAGATCACCTATGGCGCGGAATTGACCGATCGACGTCTACCGCGGGCGCACATCGTCTTGGCTCTCATTCATCACGATGAGCGTTATCTGATCGCCCGTCGGCATGCCGATGCCCATGTTGGCGGCTTCTGGGAATTACCCGGCGGCAAACGTGAAAAAGGCGAAGACGACCGTGTCGCCATCGCCCGCGAAGTACGCGAAGAGCTCGCTGCGGAAGTACTCTCGGCGCGCGCGCTGCTGACCTTCCATCACGCCTATCCCGATCGCTATCTGACCTTCCATGTCTACCGCTGCCGCTTGTTCGATCCTAAGGCGGTACGTCCGCTCAGCAGTGAGGAACTCCGCTGGGTGACGCCGGCAGAATTCATCACCGCCGAGTTTCCGCCGGCAAATGTCGCGATTCAAACGCGGATGAAGAAATATCATCGGCTGAAGTGAGAATTTTAAAAAGAAGCGGGCGAGGGGGCCGCGC
>JBILBP010000161.1:0-6281 GCA_044353645.1 Planctomycetota bacterium
TCACCGCCCGGCGCAGCTTGAGCATCGCCGCACGCAGTTCGTCAGAGAGCAAATCGGCGATCGGACGCACGCGACGATTGCCGAGATGGTCGATATCGTCGAGCTCGCCCGAGGACGAGTTGCTGCGGATCAGGGTCAGCAGGTAGGTCAGCGTCGCGAGGTAATCCTGGATGGTCAGGACGCGGGCTTCGCCTTCGAGCTTGAGCTTACGGTTGATGCGAAAACGACCGACACCGCCGAGGTTGTAGCGGGACTCATTGAGGAAGCGGTCCTGGAAGAACTCGCGAACCTTGTTTTCGTCGGTCGGATTGCCGGGGCGAAGACGACGATAGATGCGCAACAGCGCTTCTTCGTGCGAGGTCGATTCGTCCTGCTGCAGGGTATTGATGAGGATGTCATCCGGCTTCACCTGGGTGGTGATGACCGAGACCTCGGTGATGCCGAGATCCTTGAAGTTGTTGTAGGCGCCTTCGGTGACGACTTCCGTGGCCTTGGCCAGGATCTCGCCGTCTTCCTTGTTCACGACGTCAGCAGCCAGGAGCTTGCCGATGACCTTCTCCTTTGAGCCCTTGCCGCCGATGGCGACCGATTCGGTCTCGAAGAAGGCCTTGATGATTGCGTCGGTGGTGCCGAAATCTTTCGACATGGCGCGCAGAAAGCAGGTCGCAACGACCTTAGCGCTCTTGTCAATCTTGATCTGCAGAATGTCCTTCGACGTCTGCTCGACCTGGATCCACGAGCCGCGCTCGGGAATGATGCGGGCGCTGTAGATGCGCCGCCCGGAGGCTGCCTGTTCGGACGAGAAATCGACACCGGGCGAACGCTGGATCTGGGTGACGATCGTGCGCTCAGCGCCGTTGATGATGAACTCGCCGCCGCCGATGCGGATCGGGAAGTAGCCGATGTGGACGTCCTCTTCGAGGACTTCCGGAAGCTGGGGACCGCTAACGCGGATCTTGATCTTGATGCCGCGCTGATACGAGAGGCCGAGATCACGGCACTCATCAGGATTATGCTGCGGATTGGTGAACACGTAACCATGGTAACTGACGATGACCTGATCGTCGTAGCCGGTCACCGGGAAGAACTCACGGAAGATCGCCTCCAGGCCCTTGACCTGATTGCGTTTTTCAGGAAGAGCATCCGAGTCGAGAAATTCGTCGTAGCTGCGTGATTGCAGGTTGACGAGGCTCGGAACAGGAATGACGTCCAACGTCTTGCCGAAGTGCCGGATCTGCATGGGTGCGTGCTCTGTGCGGGTGGGGCCGAGGCTGTTATGTCGGCGCACGAGCGGCGACATCCAGGCGACCTGTTTATTTCAGCGAAGTTTTCAGCGAAGGCTGCGGGAGAAGGGCGAAGATCCTAACGGCCCGCTGCCGAGAGACAAGCAACCCAGCCGATAACCGGCCATCTGGCACCTAGGAGGTGGACCAGTCGGCCGTTCTATCGGCTGGGGTCGCAGGTTGCCACGCGCACCGCCCCTTTGATCAGGACGGCGCGATGATGGCCTTGTAGCGTCGAGGCTTAGACGCCTTCGACCTTACATTCAGCGCCAACGTCCTTGAACTTCTTGACCAGTTCGTCGGCGGCGGCTTTGTCGACGCCTTCCTTGACCAGCTTGGGAGCGCTTTCGACAAAGGCCTTGGCTTCGGCGAGACCGAGGCCGAGGACTTCGCGGACCACCTTGATGACGGGGATCTTGTTCGGACCACCGACGGTGAGGGTGACCTTGAACGCGGTCGGCGCTTCTTCGGCGACGGCGGCAACTGGACCACCGGCGACGGCGACGGCAGCAGCCGAAACGCCGAATTCTTTTTCGAGGGCGTGGACGAGGTCCGACAGCTCGATGACAGTGAGAGCCTTGACGGTCTCGATGATCTGGGCCAGCTTAGGGTTGGCGGCAGCGTCGCTCATGGGATATTCTTTCAATGTGGCCGCGTCGCGAGGACGGCGGCATGGGTAGATGGTTGGGAACGATCAAACAGCAGGTGCAGCGCCGTCGGCAGCCGCGGCCTCGGTGGCTGCAGGTGCAGCTTCCGTGGCTTCCGGAGCGGGCGAGCCACCCTGCTTCTTGTGGATCTCGGAAATGACGCGGGCGAAGCCGGCAATCGGCGCCTGAAGCACGTTGACGAGCATGCCGAGCAGCTGTTGCTTGCCGGGCAGTTCGCTGATGCGCTTGATAGCCACGACGTCGAGCGTCGCGCCATCCATCAGGCCACCGCGCAGGGTGACCTTGTCTTCCTTGGCCAAGGCGGCGACCACCTTGGCGGCGGCAACCATGTCGGTAGCCAGGATGACGCCGACCGAGCCCTTGGACTTCTCGATGACCTTCGCCGCGGACGCAGGGATTGCGCGACGCAGCAGACGGACCTTCGAGACCTTCAGCTGGGCGCCGACCTTACGCAGGTCGAGACGCAGCTTGAGGGTCTCATCAGACTTGAGGCGACTGTGATCGACGAGGATCAGCGAGGTGGCGTTAGCGGCCACACCCGAAAGCTCCTTGAGCATCAGTTCGTTGATGAAGCTCGGCATGATCAGGCCTCCTTGACGGCGAATGCCAGCTTAACGCCAGGTCCCATGGTCGATGAAACGGTGATGTTCTTGATGAACTCACCCTTCACCGACGACGGGCGGTGCTCAGCCACGTGGGCGAGAAACGCATTGATGTTATCAGCGAGCTTCGAATCGTCGAAGTTCACGTTGCCGACGCTGACCTGGACATTGCCAGCCGCATCAGAACGGTACTCGATCTTGCCATTCTTGAACTCGTTGACAGCCGTGGCGATATCGTCGGTGACGGTACCGGACTTCGGCGAGGGCATCAGACCGCGAGGTCCGAGGACCTTACCGAGCTTACCGACGAAGCGCATCATCTTCGGGGTGGCGATGGCCACGTCGAAGTCCATGAACCCAGCGGCAACAGCTTCGACCAAGTCTTCACCGCCGGCGCGGACGGCGCCATTGGCGAGAGCGGCGGCGATCTTGTCGCCGTCATCGACGAACGCGACCACACGCACAGCACGGCCAGTGCCGTGCGGCAACGAGAAGTTGCCACGGAACTGCTGGTCAGCCTTCTTGGTGTCAAGGTGCAAATGGATCGCCAGATCCACGCTTTCCTGGAACTTGGCTTTGGAAAGTTTCTTGACCCAGCCGATGCCGGCGGCGACCGGCTGGGGTATCGTGAGGTCGACGCCGGCTTTGGTAGCCGACTCGACGAGCGCACGATAGCGCTTGCTTCGTTTCTGCATGTGCTCTCCGTAGTGCGAGCGGCCGGGACACGACCTCCCACGGGGTGATTCGAAAAACTTACTTGGCGATGGTCACACCCATGGAGCGAGCGGTACCGCGCACTGAGCGCATCGCTGCTTCCATGGAGCCAGCGGTCATTTCCGAGATCTTCTTCTCGGCGATGACCTTGACGTCGGCTTCGGTGATCTGCGCGATCGAGGTCAACGGACCGGCGGTGCCGGAACCCTTCTCGATCTTGGCAGCCTTGCGGATCTGCGCCGAGACCGGGGGCTGCTTGAGGATGAAGCTGAAGGTCTTGTCTTTGTAGACCGAGATCACCACGGGGATGATTTCGCCCTTCAACTTCGCCGTAGCGTCGTTGAACTGCTTGACGAAGGCGGCGATATTGACGCCCTTGGCACCCAACGCTGGGCCGACCGGGGGCGCCGGCGTCGCGCCTGCACCTGGGATCACCAGGTTGATCGTACCAATAATTTCCTTGGCCTTGGCCATGACTCTCTCAACTCTCTCAACAAGGACGACGCAGGCGCCGTCAGAAAAGCGGGGCGGACAGGATGTGCCTCAGAGGAAGATTGCAAGTAGGGAGTTACTCCCTCTCTCTCATCTACCACCCAGGCGAGCAAAGCGACGCCGGCCGTCACACAACAACCGGGGGAGTGCAGAGGGTCACCCCCTCTGCCCAGGGTCCAGGGGGCGGAGCCGCCCTGGTCAAGCGTCAGCGCGAAGGGGTAGCCCGAAGGGGCCGACGTCCGCAGGGCCGATACAATCCGTCGCGTGCAGGTGCGCAGCACCGAACCCGTCGGTTGATCGGCCCGGAGGACCAAAGGCCCCTTCGATTAGACAGCAGACTCTACTTGCCAGACCTCGAGTTCGACCGGCGTCTGCCGACCGAAGACTGTGATGAGGACCTTGAGGATGCCCTTGCTGGCATTGATCTCGCCGACGACGCCTTCCATGCCGGCGAACGTACCCTCTTTGACTTTGACGCGATCATCGAGCTTGTACGGCACCTGGACCAGCTCTTTGCGCTGCTCGTCGGGCGTCGGGGCGGTGGCGATGCGGATGATGCGCTCGGATTCGTCGTTGGTCAGCGGATCCGGGTTGCGGGGATCGGCGCCGAGGAAGCCGGTGACGCCATCGACATCATTGATGGTTTCGAGGAGATCGTTGCTGAGCTCCATCTCGACGTAGATGTACCCGGGGTACAGCTTACGCTCGGTGGTGACCTTCTTCCCGCGCTTGAGCTCAGTGACGCGCTCGGCGGGGATCAGCATTTGCCCGACCAGCGACATCAGGCTTTTGACCCTCAACTGCACCATGATCTGGTCACGGATGCTATTTTCACGGCCGGAAACAGCCTTCAGAACGTACCAGCGCATCAGAAATGTCCTCCAAGTTTACGTACATGATCAAGAAGCCAGAGGATCAGGACATCCATGCCGAAGATGATTGCCGAAAGGATCACGATGGTGAGCGCGATGACCACCGTGCTCTTCCACAAGGTGTCGGTCTTCGGCCATTCGACGCGCACCATCTCGTGCTCGACCTCGATCAGGAAATCCACCGCCTTTTTGTGGAAGCCGATTGCGATCAGAGCGCTGAGCATGGCGGCCAGCGACAGCACCGCGAAGACGATCGCGATCGCCAGCTGACGGGAGCTCGCCTCACCGCCCTGGCGGTAGGCCTCGAAGCGGGCGTAGCCACCATTAAACGCCAGATCGGCGCCGATGACGGCAGCCAAGATCAGCGATATGATGCGGATAACCCGCCCTTGCGGCCATTTGTACATACTGCAATCCCAGTGGGGGTTTCCCCGCGGTTATGAGCCACAACCGAAAGGTCCAGTCGCGCTCGGACGCCCCACTTAAGAGGGATCGAACGTGACCGGACCTTACCATTGCGGCTCGAATGTGGCACGGGAGGAGGGATTTGAACCCCCGACCGGCGGATTTGGAATCCGCTGCTCTACCAGCTGAGCTACCCCCGTATGTCGCCGACGCACGCTCGGCAGCGTCGCTTCCCAGAGCCGGTCCCAGCACTCATAGGAACGCTAGGGCCGACTGGAGAGCACGATTACTTACGCTTCTTCTCTTTGTGCAAGGTGTGCTTGCGCAGCTTCGGGTTGTACTTTTTCAGCTCCAGCTTGGGCGAGGTCTTCGCACGGCTGGTGAAATAGTTGATGTCGCCCGATTCCGAGCAGACCATCATCACGTATTCGCGTTTATCCTTGGCCATTGGGCATTCCTTTTACAAGCAGAGAAGCTTTTTGCTCTCGTTTAACTAACTGATGAACTGACCTGAACGCGGAAAACCGCACGACGTTTCCAGAGACGGAAAAACCGGCCCGGGTTGCCCCAGGGCCGGTTCCTCCGCTACGATCACTGGATGATCTTGGTGACGACGCCGGAACCAACCGTGTGGCCGCCTTCGCGGATGGCGAAGCGCAGCTTCTCTTCCATCGCAACCTTGCAGATCAAGGTGACGGTCAGACGGACGTTGTCGCCCGGCATCACGACTTCCTTATCAGCAGGCAGCTCGACCGACCCCGTCACGTCCGTCGTGCGGAAGTAGAACTGGGGGCGGTAGCCCTTGACGAACGGCGTCTTGCGACCGCCTTCGTCGGACTTCAGGATGTACACTTCGCACTCGAACTTGATGTGCGTGTTGACCGACTTGGGCTTGACGATGACCATGCCGCGTTCGATCGACTCTTTGTCGATGCCGCGCAGCAGCAGGCCGCAGTTGTCGCCGGCGACGGTCTCGGTCATTTCCTTGCGGAACATTTCGATACCGGTGACGACCGAGGTCAGAGCCTCTTCGCGCAGGCCGATGATTTCGACTGGGTCGCCGATCTTGGCGGTGCCGCGTTCAACGCGACCGGTAGCGACCGTGCCGCGACCGGAGATCGAGAACACGTCTTCGACCGGCAGGAGGAATGGCTTGTCGGCTTCACGGACCGGGACGGGAACGAAGCTGTCGATCGCGTCGAGCAGGTCGTTGATGCACTTGCAAGCCGGATCGTCCTTGCTCTT
>JBILBP010000162.1:0-6269 GCA_044353645.1 Planctomycetota bacterium
ACACGCCCAGCGACGCCACCCTGACCGTGCACTTCATCGGCATGGGCGAACATCGGGCGGTGCCGTTCACGTACACCGCGCTCACCTTTCCCGGAGCGACGGTCACCAGCCCGACGGCGATCCCCTTGAGCGAACCCCAACCGGTCCCCGGTCAATCACTCAAAGTCAACGATGGGAGATTCTAGGAGTCTGTGGGAAATAGATTCGGTCGGCTGACTCGGTCATCAATTCCCGACAGGCTCCCAGGAGATGCCAGCAGCGATTCGAGACCCCCGTGGGTGGAACTCACCCCGTTGAATCCCGCCCCCTTGACCCCTGCGCGCGACAGCCTGTCTTCTCTGCGGGCGAAGCGACCGTTGGCGTGTGGGCGATTACGGAGCGTGCCGGTCCCCCCCCTCCGTTCAGCCTAGCTGTCGTGCTCAGCGTCAAGGGCGCGGCGCGCCGCCTGCGGCGGGGCCTGACGTCGGGTATGCGTGACGTTGCCTCTGGCGGGGCTCGGCTATCCCTTGGCAGGTACCGATTCAGCACGATTCAGCACGATTCCCGGCGAGCGGTTCGCCTCCGGTGATGCGCTTGGGACTGTGATCCCGTACATTCGCCCCGTGCGTGGCCGCTTTGGGGCTGCTCTACACTTGAAGTGGGCTATCTCTCAGGTCATGAGCAGATGGACGCACGGTGGAACCTGGCCTCGTATGACCGGTCCTGCCCACATCGACCTTTGATCCGAGACCTGGGTCTGCAGGCTCCGTGGTGAGTGACGTCTGCGGATTGTGACCTCATGTATAGCCTCCGACAGGCGCTTGGCCCAATCCCCACCTGGGTTCCGCCCTCCTGCCGAAGATCGACCAAGATGACGAAAACGCCTTGAAATACGCGCTGCAATCGGCAACCGTTAGGTGCCAGTCCCCGAAATCGGCCCAAGATCACCCTCGTTTCACCGGGAAGGTTGCTGGGCATATTGGCAGATCATCACCATCGGGCATGCTCGCAGGCATGCCCGATGGTGATGATCTGCTGCGCTGCTTGTCAGCCCTGCAACGTGCCCAGAGCGCCTGGCTTGCCGACCTGGCGGGGGTCTGCGCGACTACCGAGGTGGCCTTCAGCGAGGTCTTCCGGCGCTGGCAGGAGCAGCTCACCAGCACCAAGCTGCACCTCCACCGCAGCGAAAGCCGCTTGCTGCATTTCGTGCTCACGCCGCAGGTCCGCGAACTCCATCAAGCAGTCCGCATCGTGACCGATGACGACTATGCCCTGGCCAAGGCCTGGCAGCGCCGGCTGGACGCTTGGTTCCATGAGATCCACCTCGATACCACCTATCGGAGACTCGATAATCTCCGTGACCTCGACAACGAGCCAGTTAATGCCGACATCATCAGCGATCTGGTGACCCTCGCCGAGCTTGCCGAGCAGACCGCCCCGATCTTGGTCCGCATCGCCGCCGAACGCGACCTACGCACCACGCAAGATCTGGCCTTTTTCGGAGTGCTCGCGCCCTGGCGGGTGCGTGGCCTGCCGGCCTTGCACAGCGTCCTCGGCTGGCTTGCGGAAACCCTCTCCGAAGAAGACGACTGGTAGACCACGGCCAACGTTGGCGGCACAGCCGGTCGCGTGTCTGACGCACCTTCCCAAGCCAGCGAAAACCCGACCTACCGCAGGCGTCCAAGCGGTGAGGGTGGTCTCCATGTCCTACGAGATGAACCAATTGCTCCAGATCTGCCTGGATCAAAACGCCTCCGATATCCATATCACCGTCGGGCGCCCGCCGAGCTTCCGGATCAGCGGCAGCGTCAAGAGCTTGAAGAGCCCGCCGCTGACTCCAGAAGACACCGTCGCGCTGATGAAGCAGATCACCGGCGAACGTGGCCAGACCGAACTCGCAGAAGTCGGTTCGACCGACTTCGCCATCGGCTTCGAGGACAAGGGCCGCTTCCGCGTCAACGTCTTCAAGCAGAAGCAGCGCGTGGCCATGGTCCTGCGCCTCATCCCCTCGAAGATCCTGACCATGGATGAGCTCGGTCTGCCACCGCTCATCAAGGACATCGCTACGCGTCCCCGTGGTCTGGTGCTGGTCACCGGCCCCACCGGCTCCGGCAAGTCGACCTCGTTGGCGGCGATGATCGACTTCATCAATTCCGAGGAAGACGGCCACATCATCACCCTCGAAGACCCCATCGAATTCACCCACAACCATAAGAAGTCGGTGGTCAATCAGCGTGAGATCCACGTCGATTGTCCGAGCTTCGAAGAAGGCCTGCGCCGCGCGCTGCGCGAGGATCCCGACGTCATCCTCGTCGGTGAAATGCGCGACCTGGCAACGATCTCGGCGGCGATCAGCGCCGCCGAGACCGGCCACTTGGTATTCGGCACCCTGCACACCACCGGCGCCGCGCGCACCGTCGACCGCATCATCGACGTCTTCCCCACCGATCAGCAGGAAATGGTGCGCACGCAGCTGGCTGGCAACCTCGTGGCGGTGATCTCGCAGGCCCTCGTCCCCAAGATCCCCAAAGGCCGCGTCGCTGCCTATGAAATCATGATCATGAATCCGGCGATCTCGAACCTGATCCGTGAAAACAAGAGCTTCCGCATCGACTCGACGATCCAGACCAGCGGCAATCAGGGCATGATCCTGCTCGACGATTCGCTCTTCAAACTGTACACCGCCGGGACCATCAGCTACGATAACATGATGACCTTCTCAAAGGACGTGGGCTATCTCACCCGCAAAGTCCAGGAAGCCGGAATGGGGCCGAAATGAAGAGCCTTTCTGCCCCGGTCTGATTGCCGCCTGATACCTCTTTTCAACGACTGAAGAATTGTGCCATGATCAAATCCGGCGGCGTCGATCCCAAAGCCTTGCTCAAGCTCCTCTATGAATGGGAGGAAGTCGACAAGGACACCGCGCAGAAGATCTTCGGCATGCATCGCACGCAGAAGCTCGACATCGTCCAGGCCTGCCTGGACGGGGGCATCCGCCTGGACGCGGTTCTCGGGGCCTTGGCCCGCCTGCTCGGCATGGAGATGGTCCAGCTCGCCGGCGTGGTCATGCCCAAGGCCCTGATCGACAAGGTCAGCTCGCGCACCGCCCGCAACTATCGCATCATCCCCGTGCGCTTCGACGGCAAGGCCCTGGTCGTCGCCACCAGCGATCCCGACAACCTCGCGGCCCTCGATGATCTGAAATTCGAAATCGGCGTCGAACAGGTCAAGCCCGCCCTGGCCTCCGAAGAAGCCATCAATGCCGCACTGGACCAGTACTATCCCGTCGCCGCCGTCGACGAAGCCGGCGACCTCGCCCGGCAGCTGATGGCAGCCAAGGGCATGGAGGAAGTCATCGACGCCGATCAGGGCGGCGATGCCTTCAACATCGATGTCGAGGCCCTCGCCAAGGAGAACATGAACGATCCGGCAGCCATGGCCGAGTCGGCGCCGGTGCGCAAGCTGTTGAATCTGATCCTGCTCACCGGGGTCAAGGCCCAGGCTTCCGACATCCACTTCGAGCCCTTCGAAGACACCTTCCGCGTGCGCAACCGCATCGATGGCGTGCTCTACGAAATGCTGCCGGTACCGAAGAACCTCTCTGCCGCCCTGGTTGCGCGCATCAAGGTCATGTCGCACCTCGACATCGCCGAACGGCGCATGCCCCAGGATGGCAAGATCCCCATCCGCATCGGTGATCGCGAGGTCGATCTGCGTATCTCGACCCTCCCGACGATGTTCGGCGAATCGGTGGTGATCCGCATCCTCGATCGCAAGGTCGTGAACCTCGACCTCGAGAAGATCGGCCTGCCGGAAGAACAGCTGGCCTACTTCAAGCAGGTCATCGAACGCCCCAACGGCATCGTCATCGTCACCGGTCCGACCGGCTCGGGCAAGACCACTACGCTCTATTCGGCATTGTCGGCGGTGAACTCGCCGGAAGTGAAGATCATCACCACCGAAGATCCCGTCGAATATGAGATCAACGGCCTGATCCAGGTCCCCGTCGATGAGAACGTCGGCCGGTCGTTTGCCGCCTGTCTGCGTGCGATCCTCCGCCAGGACCCCGACATCGTGCTGGTCGGCGAAGCCCGCGACAAGGAAACCGCGCAGATCGCCATCCAGGCCTCGCTCACCGGCCACTTGGTGTTCACAACCCTACATACCAATGATGCACCGACGGCGATCTCGCGCTTGATCGACATGGGCTGTGAGCCGTTCCTGCTCGCCGCGACCCTCGAAACCATCTGTGCACAGCGCCTGGTACGTACGATCTGCGTCAAATGCAAGACCGCCTACGAACCCAACGAAGAAGAGCTGATGCAGCTCAACATCAAGACCCGCGACGTCTCGAACCAGCGTTTCTACTACGGCAAGGGCTGCGACAACTGCAAGAATACTGGCTACAAAGGGCGTACCGCACTCTTCGAGCTGATGGACATCAACGACCCCCTGCGCGAATTGATCATCAACAAGGCGAGCGCTTCGGCCCTGCGCTCGGTGGCTCAGCGCGGTGGTATGCGCACCCTCCGCGACGCCGGAATCCAGAAGATCTTCGCTGGGTTAACCACCATCGAAGAGGTGGTGCGCGAAACCCTTGCGGTCGAAGACTAAGTTCAGGATCATTCCAGCATGGCCATTTTCAGTTACAAAGCCTTCGATAAACGCAGCAACAAGGAAATTTCCGACTCCGTAGAAGCAACCAGCCAGGTCGAAGCCATCGCCGCGATCAAGAAGCTCGGCCTGCTGCCGATCGAAGTCCGCGAGGCCAAAAGCAAGACCGCCAAGGCCGCTGCCAATTTCCAAAAAGGCGCCGGCAGCAAGCAGATCAACATTCCCGGCTTCGGTAGCGGCATCAAACCCGCCGCGATCACGCTCTTCACCCGCCAACTATCGACCCTCCAGGATGCCGGTTTGCCGATTGTACAGTCCTTGCAGATCCTCACCGACATGCAGCGCCCGGGGCCGTTCAAGAAGATCCTCATGCAGGTCACCGAAGATGTGCAGTCCGGGACCATGCTCTCCGAGGCCATGGCCCGTCATCCCAAGATCTGGGACAAGCTCTACACCAACCTGGTGAAGGCCGGTGAGACCGCCGGCGCCCTCGATGCCATCCTCCGTCGTCTTGCCGAGTTCCGTGAAAAATCGGAAAAGCTCAAAAAGAAGGTCATCGGCGCGCTGATCTATCCGACGGCGGTGATGACCATCGCCACCGGCATTCTCAGCTTCATCATGATCGCCATCGTGCCGGCCTTCGAGAAGATCTTCCGCGAACTGGGCATCACCCTGCCCGGCCTGACCGAATTCCTCATCACCCTCAGCCGCTTCATGGCTGATTGGTGGTGGCTGGCGATCGGCAGCATCGTCGTCGTCATCGGCGGCTTCAAGGCGGCGCGCAAAACCACAGCCGGCGGGGCCATCGTTGATCGTCTGCAGCTGATGATGCCGGTGCTCGGTAACGTCATCAAGAAGGGCGCCGTGGCGCGCTTCACACGTACCCTCGGCACCCTGGTGACCTCCGGTGTCGGCTTCCTCGATGCCCTCGACATCACCCGCACCGCGACTCCCAACATCGTCGTGCAGAACGCTATCGCCGCCGTCCGCGACTCGGTCAAGGAGGGCGAGACCATCAACGAACCGCTGCGCCGCAGCGGCATCTTCGACGACATCGTGGTCAACATGATCAAGGTCGGCGAAGAGACCGGCGAGCTCGACAAGATGCTGATCAAGATCGCCGACAACTACGATGAAGAAGTCGACTCCGCGGTAGCGGCGATGATGTCGCTGATGGAGCCGGCCCTGATCGTGTTCATGGGCGGCGCGGTGGGCTTCATCGTCATCGCCCTGTTCATGCCGCTGATCAAGATCATCGAGACCTTGGGCCAGCAGCAAAACTAACTGCCGCCGCGACGGTGGCGATCCCCGCCGTCCAACCACGGTGTGGATTTCTTTTCGCCGATGGCCCGCCGCTACGCTTTTCAGTGCAGAGCTTGGTCGGCAAGGTGTTGATGGCAGCTGGCGGAGAGCGCTGCCATCAGCGCCGCGACGCTGACCCCGTGCTGATCGAGGCTGGTGCAGAAATCGCGATGTCCGCGGCCCCCGCGGTAATCGGGCTCGCGGCTGGGGAAGGCGAGGTAGCGCTCCATCAAGGGGACCGCGTCGGCGACCAGCATGACGCCCATGTACACCACCATGCGCGAGGTCTGGCGCAGACTGGCGCCGAGGAACTTGCGTCTCAGTTCCTCGTCAGCCGCGCCGTTGGCCATCGTCAGATCGCCATATCCCCGGCA
>JBILBP010000163.1:0-6237 GCA_044353645.1 Planctomycetota bacterium
TAGAGCTCTTTACGGCCCATGGCCGGACCGCTGATGATCAGCGGCGTGCGCGCCTCATCGATCAGCACCGAGTCGGCTTCGTCGACGACCGCGAAGTTGCGGCGCGTCTGCACCTGTTCGTCGAGGGACTTGGCGAGGTTGTCGCGCAGGTAGTCGAAGCCGAATTCGTTGTTGGTGCCGTAGGTCACGTCGCAGGCGTAGACCTGCTTGCGCATCCAGCTCGGCATCTGCGCCTGGATGGCGCCGACGGTGACGCCCAGGAAGCGCAGCGCTGGGGCATTCCACGAAGCATCGCGCGAGGCCAGGTAGTCGTTGACGGTGATGACGTGCACGCCTTTGCCGGAAAGCGCATTGAGGTAGCAGGCCATCGAGGCGACGAGGGTCTTGCCTTCACCGGTGCGCATCTCGGCGATGCGGCCTTGATGGAGGACGATGGCGCCAAGCACCTGCACATCATGGGCGCGCATGCGGAACGGCGGCGCCGAAATCGGATAGAGGGCGCGGATCGCAGCATAGGCCGAGGCCGGCAGATCGATGTCCCAGGGGAAGCGCTCGATCTTCGCGTCTTTTTCTTGGGCTTTCTTCGCCAGCTCGGCGAGCTCGGCGCGGACCTGCTGGATTAGCGGCAGATCCTTGCCCCAGGCTTCGTCGGGGAAGCCGCGGCTGGCGTCGACCGCGTTCCACATGCCGATGCGTCGATCGGCCGCTTCCCGAGCCAAGGCCAGGGCTTCGACGAGGACGTCTTCGAGGGTCTTGCCGCCTTTGACCGCATCGCGCAGGGCTTGCGAGCGCTGGCGCAGGACGCTGTCATCGAGTCCCTGCAATTCGGCTTCGCGTGCACGCACCTGGTGCACAAGCGGCCAGACGCGGCGCAACATGGCTTCATTAGTGGTGCCGAGAACGAGGCGGGCGACAGACGTGACGGTATCGAGGATGGGCATAAAAGTCTGATGGGGTACGAAACAGCCGTTAGCGAAGGCTACAACGTTAGACACCTCAGGCGTGCATGCCAGAGGTGAGGGGCCGCCACCGCCGGGCGTGGGTGGTGAAGACGATATCTCTAGTAGACCTGCGCTGGTGTTTTGCTGAAACTCAGTCTTCGGAACGGTTCTTGAGCACCGCCATGAATGCCGCCTGGGGCACTTCGACGTTGCCGACCATCTTCATGCGCTTCTTACCTTCCTTCTGCTTTTCCAGGAGCTTGCGCTTACGCGAGATGTCGCCGCCGTAGCACTTGGCGGTGACGTTCTTGCCGTAGCTCTTGATCGTCTCGCGAGCGATGACGCGGGTGCCGATGGCGGCCTGCAGGGCGATCTCGAAGAGATGCTTGGGGATCTCTTCGCGGAGGTTCTTGATGATCTGCCGGCCACGGTATTCGGAGTTGGTCTTGTGGCAGATGAAGGCCAGGGCGTCACAGGAATTGTTGTGCACCAGGATGTCGACGCGCACCAGGTCCGCGACCTGGAAACCGCTGAACTCGTAATCCATGGTGCCATAGCCCTGGGTCACCGACTTGAGCTTGTCGAAGAGGTCGAAGATCACTTCCGCGAGCGGCATGCGGTAGGTCAGGCGGCAGCGCTGCATGCCGATGTAGTCCTGCTTGAGGAAGTCGCCGCGACGATCGGTGACGAGGTTCATCACCGCCCCGATGCGGTCGGCGGGGACGAAGAAGTTGATGTCGACGACCGGTTCCTCGATCGATTCGTAGCCGTCTTTGGGCAGCTCGCCGGGCGTGGTGATTTCCAGCTGGCGGGGCTTGCCGCTGATCGGATCGACGCCGCGCAGGTTGACGCGGTAGGTCACCGTCGGCGCCGTCTGGACCATGTCGAGGTCGTGCTCGCGCTCAAGGCGCTCCTGGCAGATCTCCATGTGCAGCATGCCCAGGAAGCCGCAGCGGAAACCGTGGCCGAGGGCCCCGCCGGACTCCGGCGCCCAGCGGAAGCTGGCGTCATTGAGCGCGAGTTTTTCGACCGCTTCACGCAGCTGGTCATAGGTGGTCTCGCCCGAAGGGTAGAGACCGCAATAGACCATCGGCTTCATTTCCTTGAAGCCGTCGAGGGGTGGCGCCTGGCGCTCTTCGTGGGTGATGGTGTCGCCGACCTTGAAATCGGTGAGGGCCTTGATGGCGGCGGTGAGGTAACCGACTTCGCCGGCTTCGAGACCATCGGGGCTGGCTTCCATGCGTGGCCGCAGGCGCCCGATGTCGCTGATCTCATAGGTCTGGCCGCTGCGGATCATGCGGATCTTGTCACCCTTTTTGAGACGCCCGGTGACCACCCGGATGTAGATGATGATGCCCCGATAATCGTCGTAGATGGCGTCGAAGATCAGCGCCTGGGTCGGCGCATTACGATCGCCCTCGGGGGCCGGGATGCGGGTGATGACGGCATCGAGGATGTCCTGGATGCCGATGCCCTGTTTGGCGCTGGCGCGCACCGCCATGCTCGCGTCGAGGGCCAGAGCTTCCTCGATCTCCAAGCACACCTCATCGGGACGGGCGCTGGGCAGATCGATCTTGTTGAGGGTCGGGATGACGGTCAGGCCCTGTTCATCGGCAAGCAGGTAGTTGGCGACGGTCTGCGCCTGCACACCTTGATTGGCATCGACGACCAGCAGGCAGCCTTCGCAGGCCTGCAGCGAACGCGTGACTTCGTAGGAGAAGTCGACGTGTCCGGGGGTGTCGATGAGGTTCAGCTGGTAATTCTTGCCGTCACTATGTGCGTAGTTAAGTGACACCGCCTTGGCCTTGATGGTGATGCCGCGCTCTTTTTCCAGATCCATCGAATCGAGGACTTCCAATTCCTTGTCCTCCTTCGCCTTCATCGCTCCGGTGGCTTGCAGCAAACGCTCGGCGAGGGTCGACTTGCCATGGTCGATGTGCGCGATGATGCAGAAGTTACGAATGAGATGCTGCGGGTGGGGCATGGGGAGAGGCTAACGGTTGAAGGCTGACAGCGAATGCGAAGGGCAGGGTATTCTGGAGAGGAATGCCGCGAGGCCAGCACGAGCAAGCTGGTGGCGTGGCCCTGGCGAACGACGGCGAGTCGCACAAGTGCGGTGCCCACGCGATGACAGGCCTTCCGCTGCCGGTTATCAGCCCAGGCTAGGGCGTTGATGTGCTTCGCCCTGATCTTCTCCGCAAGTATGGCGGCCTTGCTAGCCGTCCTGGTCGCGGCGTTCTATGGCCAGGGGGCGAGCGCCTGGGCTATCGGCTTTCTCTATGTCGGCTGTGATAGCGGACTGCAGCTCCTCGTTCTGCTGCTGGCGTGGCGGGCGGTGCGGCGCCCGCGAGCCGAGGCGCCCGTGAACCACCCGCGAACCAGCTTGGCGGTGATCGTGCCCTGCCGAAATGAAGTGCAGTTGCTGCCGGCCTGCGTGCTGGCCTTGCGTGCGCAGCTGCTCGCTGGCGATCAGCTGCTGGTGGTCGATGACGGCTCGACCGACGGCACCGCTGAGTGGTGCAGCGCGCAGGGGGTAGCGGTCCTGCGCAAGCCCAACAGCGGCAAAGCCGACAGTTTGAATCAGGGCATCGCGCAGGTGACGCAGGCGGTGGTGGTGACCATCGACGCCGACACCATCGTCAGGCCCGGAGCCTTGGCGGCGATGCGCCAAGCGTTTGCGGATCCCCGGTTGGTCGCTGCCGGTGGTGTGCTCGAAATCACCACCCGCCCGGCATTCTTCGGCCGTTGGTTGGGCTGGCAGCAGCAAGCCGAATACCTGCGCAGCTTCCTGTGGCGCGCGGGTTGGGAGGAACTGGGCAGCCTGCTCTTGATCTCGGGGGCCTTCGCCGCCTATCGGCGCAGCGCCCTGCTTGCCGTCGGCGGCTTGGCCACGACGTCGCTGGTCGAGGATTATGAGCTGACCCATCGTCTGCACCGCGCCGCCATCGACGGCGGCCATGATTGGCGTCTGGGGATGGTCCCCGGGGCTCAGGCGATCACCGATGCGCCGGCGACCCTGCGCCTGTTCCTCGCCCAGCGCATGCGCTGGTTCAGCGGCTTCATCGCCGTGCATATCGCCAACCGCGATCTGGTCGGGGCACGTCGGGCGGGGGCCTTGGGTCTGATCATGCTGCCGATCAAGACCGTGGATCTGCTGCTGCCGATCTACGGTCTGTTGACGCTGGCGGTGCTGGTCGCCTTCCTCGCCTTCGGCTTCGCCGTGTCCCGGATCATCGTCCTGGTCCTGGTCGCGAAGCTGTTGTGCGACCTGCTCGTCACCGCCATCGCGGTGCACCTCATGCGCCGCTGGGCCGGGTGGACGGCCGGGCAGGGGCCACGCCTAGGGAGCATCCTCGCGGCCACCGCCTGCGAGCCGTTCCTGTACCAGGCGTGGCGGCAATTGGCAGCGCTGCTGGGCTGGATAAGCTTTTTCCGTCGTCGTACCATTTGGACACCACAGCGATGAAACGCTTCCGCATCTCCTCCATCCTGCTCGCTCTGCTCGGCACTTTGCCACTTTCCGCCGCGACCGTCGATGACGGCTTGGCGGCAAAGAAAGCCAAGGATTTCCCGGCCGCCGAGCGGGCCTTCAGTGAAGTGATCGCAGCCGAGCCGAAGCAGGCCCAGGCTTGGGCCGAGCGTGCCACGGTGCGCGGTTGGCAGAAAAAATATCAGGCGGCGATCGGTGATTGGCAGCAGGCCTTGGCCTTGGAGCCGAACAATTCGGAGTTCCACGTCGGTCTGGCGCGGGTTCAGCTGTGGAAGGGAGACCGCCAGGCGGCGATGAGCGCGCTTGATCGCGCCTTGTTGTTGACGCCACGTGATCCGGCGTTGTGGGAACTAAAAGGCGACATCGCCCGCGACGACCACAACCGCCCCTTGGCGCTGACCGCCTACCGCGAGGCCGATCGGCTCGATCATGGTGATCGGGCCGCACGCATCGGCGATGTGCCCTGGGATGCGACCGCCTGGCGCATCGATCTCGTCGGCGTGCGCGATCGCTATTCCAATGACCGCACGATCGAATCCACCTTCACCGCCAGCCTCGGTTATCGCCACGTCTCGGAAGGTGAAGACGATCATGAATGGTACGCGACCACCGGTGTCGCCCAGCTCAATCATTACCAGCAGCATGACCTCACCGTCGGTGCCGAAACCGGCTACCGTCTTTACCCGCGCCTGCTCCTGCGCGCCACCGGCACCTATACGCCGGATGCCGACTTCGAACCGAATTGGCGCGTTGGCGGGGGCTGTGATGTGGCTCTCTTCACGCCCACGTCCTTCTTCATGCCCGTGACACTGCTCTTCGATCTCCAGCACAGCCAATACAACGACAACGATCAGCAGGTACTGGTGGCGACGCCCGGGATCCGCATCGAGCCGCATCGTCTGGTGACCCTCGAAGGGCGCTACATCACCAGCACCAATCACGTCGGCGCGCCGGTCTCAGCCACCGAGCACACCGCCGCCTGGCAGGGGCGCATGTACCTGAATATCGGGCAGGTTCATCCCTTCGTCGGCTACGCCCAGGGCGAGGAACCCGATCCGCCGCAGCCGACGACCTATGGGCGCTCGCTGTGGGGCGGGATGATCTTCGATCTCGACCGCAATCTCAGCCTGCGGCTGGAGGGCGCGTACGAGGATCGCGAGACCTACAATCGCATGTCGCTGGGCGGCGGAGTGATTCTGCGCTTCTGAAGCCGGTGCTTCAGGACGCTCTGCTAGAGCCCGCGGTTCTTGGCTGCGGCCAGCCAGCGCCGCCCGACGTCGGTGGGGTTGGCCGCGCCCACCGCCTGCACCAGGTGCAGGGCGAGGGCGAGAAATCGGACGCTGGCCGCGGCGAGGGTGTCGGCGTCGCGCAACTGGCCAAAGGCCGTCTGCGCCGCGGCTTGGAATTGCTGACGATGAGCGCCGATCCACGCGGTGGGATCCCCAAGGTCATCTCCGAGATTGGGAGCGGTCAGCAGCTCGAACCACGTTTCGCCGATGACCCGCTGCCGGGATGCTGCATCCATCTCGATCACGGCCTTCCATTGTGCGAGCACCTGCGGTCCGCGCTGAGCCGCCAGGCCCGAATCGAAGAGTACCACGAAGGCGCCCTCGGCGAGATCCTGGGCCATTTCGAGATAGGCGTCTTGGGCGAGCTCGCCGGCGCGTACTTCCTGGCCGGTGAGATAGTCGCCGACGGTCATCGGCGGCAATGAGGTCACGCTCGGGCACCCGCTCAGGCAGGGAAATTGCCGCCCTTCGTGGACATAGCGGATCTGCGCGCCGCGTTTCTCGCGGCCCAGGGGAT
>JBILBP010000164.1:0-6222 GCA_044353645.1 Planctomycetota bacterium
CTCTTCGCCGCCCAGCGGCAGGCGCCGCAGCGGTAGACTCATCGCCGGCCCGTTTCCATGGTGCAGCAAGGCGGATTGCCCGGGGGCCAGCGTGCCCTCGAGATGCCAGGACATTCCTTGGGCATCCATCCACCACAAAGCGGTGAGAGGCCGATCGAAGCCATTGGCCACCGACCACTGCGTACCGTTCAAGGTGAATGCCAGACGACGTTTGTCGCTGCCGGCGAAACCCACTCCCAACTGACCATTGGCTCGCGCCGGAATCCACCCGCCGCTGGCGATCTGGCCGGCATCCGACCACCTCAATGCGAGTTCCGGACCCTGTTTGAAACCATTGCGCTCGGCGGACATCGAGACCAGCAGCGCATCATGATCGAGTTCCACCGTCGCCGGCGGCAGGCCGGCGAACAAGGTCATGCCGGTCCAGGCGCTGAGGCGTCCGCTGGCCTGATCGAGCGTGAGCACCTGTACCGCTGAACGCCGCAGCGTGAAGCCATCGGCAAGCAGGCCATAGCCGAGCAGCAAGACGCTCGCGCCGATGCTCAGCAGCGGGGTGCTGATGAGGATCAGATAGCGTCGCCCACGACGGGCGCACCACCAGAAATTGAGCGGCCCGACCACCAGCGCGAAGAGCACCGCAATGCCGACGAAGCCGTAGACCGGGACCTGGTTCGTGTCGGGTACCGGTGAGAGCTCGGGCATGCGCGCCACCCGGCTCCAGACCGCGGAGATCCGCCGGTTGAGTCCGCTGGCCGAGACCAGTTCCACCCGGGCGCCTCGCGCCTGCCACAGCGCGAGCTGCTCGGGAGCCGTCACCATGAGAGATCCGCCCGCGGTGGTCCAGGTGCTGATCGCGACCCGCTGCGCTTCGCTGAGCGCGCGTTCGCCCGCCGGCGTCATGACCATCGTCAACCATGCCGGGTAGCCCTGCCAGCGATCGGGCATATCGACGGCGGCCCAGCGCCGACAGCGCCTCTCAGGGTAGACCGAGTTGCCGCTGTCAGGATTACCGGTGTAGGGGTTGGGCGGATTGCCGAGCGTGGACGTGGCGGCATCGCGCAGCTCTTTCAAGGCGAAGGTCTCAGCCGGATCAAGGACGACGACATCGAACTCGCCATACGGGTGTGTCGACAGGGATTCCTCCACCGGATCCTGTCCGGGGGTGCGCCACGCCAGGGTGATCGTCGAGGACGACCAATCGCGATTGGTGCCGGGCACGAGCAGGGTCCGGCGCAGGGGCTGCCCGGGGGCGACCTCCAGGCGCAGACGCGCGCGACCGAGATTGAACTTAGCATCGAACTCGATGAAGGTTGGAGTATCCGAGCGCACGGTGACGATGACCGGCGTATACCCATCACGATCCTGCCATGGACACGTGGCGCTGACCTCGACCTGGGCGGCGGCGCTCAGCGCACATAGCCACCACAAGGCGTACCCAAAAAAATATCGTCTGATCATGCCAGTTCCGGAAGGGCTTGAACCAAGCCCTCGACGACGGTGGCGGCGGTTGCGCCCGCCAGGCCGGCCTCATGCGTCAACACCAGCCGGTGCGAAATCACCGCCACTGCCAAGGCTTTGACATCGGCGAAACTAACCGCCGGGCGGCCGGCGAGCAGAGCGCTAGCACGGGCGCAACTGGCCAAGGCCAAAGCTGCGCGCGGACTGGCACCCCAGCGCACGTGCAGGGTCACGGCATCGGTGACCCCGGGCAGCTCAGGACGAGTAGCATTGACCAGACGCGCGATGTAGTGCGCGACGGCTTCTGGAAGCGCGATCTCGCGCACCGCCAGCAGCAACGCGCTCAGGCGCTCGCTGTCGGCGATCACCGACACTTCGGGAGCACGCCCGTCAGGACGTTCGCGTAGCACCTGGGTCAAGGTCGCCGTCGACACGCCACGCACGGCAGCCTTGAGCGCGAAACGATCGAGCTGGGCCTCGGGCAGCGGATAGGTGCCATCGAGCTCGATCGGATTCTGCGTCGCCAGGACGAAGAACGGCCGCGGTAGATCGTGGGTCTGATCGAAGACCGTCACCTGCCGCTCCTGCATTGCCTGAAGCAGGGCCGACTGGGTCTTGGGCGAGGCGCGATTAATCTCGTCGGCCAGCACCACCTGGGCAAACAGCGGACCGGCGCGGAAGGTCAATTGCCGGCCGGCAGCCGATTCGGCGAGCACCAGGGTGCCGGTAATGTCGCTGGGCAGAAGATCGGGGGTGAACTGGATGCGTTTATGCGCCAGTCCCGAGGCCGCCGCCAGGGCCTTGACCAGCTCGGTCTTACCCAGACCGGGCAGACCTTCGAGCAGCACATGCCCACCCGCGAGCAGGCCGGTCAGCACCAGCCGCGTCAGATCGTGCTGGCCGAGCACCGTCGCGTCGAGCGCCGCCAGAAGATCGAGAGCGAGGCGCTGATGCCGCGCGAGATCGGAGGGAGCGAGCATAAAAACCACGACCTTCTCGGAACGGGAACACCGGCGAACATCCGTGACGCAACCTCGCCGAGGGTAGAGCTGCTGCAAGAGTCGACGGAGTTATTTGACGGGCTCGGCGAAATAGGCCGCCACCGCCGCCCGATGCCGGGGGGCCACCGTCGCCCGTCGGCTATCTGCCACCGTCGGATCAAAGGCCTGGGCGGCGGCACGCTGCAATGCCGCCTGCGCCGCCGGATCGAGCTCGGCATCACGACTGCGACCGGCGATGGTCACTGAACCATCGGGATTCAAGGTCGCACCCGGCGCCAAGGCTGCCTGCTCGCCACCGGCGGTACGGCTACGCGACAACTGATCGAGCGGGGCCTCGCCGGGACCGGGCGTCGGCGCGCCATTGCCTGGCGATGGCTGCTGACCACCCAGACGGGCGAGAAACCGCTCAGAAGCGGTACGAGCGGCGCCAGTCAGCTTTTTCTGGCGTTTGCCCAAGGCCTCGGCGAGCTGGCGCGCCAGGGCCTGCCCTTGCGCGGGAGTGGGCACGCCCGCCGCTGGCGTATGGCCCGACGCCAGACCAGCGCGCTGCAGGGCCTCGACCTGGGCCTTGCTCAATAAGCCGCGCTGTTGCGCCTGTGCCAGCGCGTCAGCGAGGGCTGCGCGTTGCTGCGGATCGGCAAGATCAAGCTCCGCGAGCGCCGGGGCCTGCTCCGCCAAACGCGCGAGATCCACCGCCAGTTTAGCCGCCAACGCATTGGCCTCGGTGGGATAGAAGACTGTGGCTGTGGCTGCTGAGAGTACAGGACTCGCCGCCGCTTCCGCTGCGCTCAACGCCGCCGCAAGTTTCTCCCCAGCCGCGCTCGCCTGGGCGGTGGCCTGGGCCTGAACCCGGTCGATGCCTTCCCAGGTGGCCTGATCAAGGACTCCGCCATGATTGCGTGCCATCAGATCGGCAAGGCGCTGGGTGAGTTCGTGGTGTTCTTCCGGGGTGAGGATGCCGGCGTTGGCGAGCTCCGCGAGCTGTTCACGCAGCGGCTTCACCACGGCATCGGCCGGGCCGGAAAGCGGCGGCAGCGGCACCGTCTGCGGCAAGGCCACGGCGCCCGCCAGCAGCATGGCCGCCAACAGGCCGGGTAGTGCCGCCTGCCAGCGCGGGGACGGCAGGCGGATGCGCGCCAGCGCAACCTGGCACCGCTCCTGCCAAGCTGGATCTCGCCATTCCGCATAAGCCATGACCAGACCTTCGGCCTGCGCCAACTGATCGAGTTCAGCCGCCAAGTACGTCATGCTGTGCGGTACCCGCCAAGCCGATGGCAACCACACCAGGGGCGGCGCCAGCCCGGCGACGACGAGGGCGGGAACCAACCACTCCAGCTCGGGCAAGGCCCAGCGGATGGCAGCCACCGCTACCGCCGCCAGCAGGGCACTGACCATCATCGGCGGAACCAGCCGCGTCAGCAGCTGCTGAAGACGATGCCGGCGGACGAGGCGGATCAGCAGCGCCGGAAGCAACTGCATGATCCGCGTCTTGACTATTTCGCCGAATTCGCCGAATTCGCCGAATTCGCCGGAACAGCAGGTGCGACTGGTGCGGGCTCTACCACTGGCGCCGCTGGCGCCGCCGAAGCTTCCGCCAGGGTGCGCTTGAGATCCCAGTACATCGCCTTGGCCAGACCGATGAGCTGTTCAGCCCCGGCATCATTGCGGACGATCACCGGCTCGAGTTCGGCGAGGGCTTCGGCGCGCTTGCCCTGGGCCATGAGCACCTGCGCCAAGCCCAGTTCGGCGGTCAAACGCGACACCGGATATTTGACCCCGGCGACGCGTTTGGCCTCACTGTAGGCGGTAACAGCGGGATCAAGCTCTCCGGCCTGCTCATGGACGGCGGCGACCGAGAGCTTGGCCGCCAACTGCACATCGACATCGCCGGAAGCGGAGGCATCGGCGCTGGCCTTGAGCGCCACCGGGGCGGCACTGGCAGTGTCGCCTTTGGCCAGCAGATCGCTGGCGACTTCGATGCCGGCACGGGCGCGAAACACCGCCGTCACCGTCGGATCGGCGATGAGGGCCTGATAGGCCGCGGTGCGCTTGGCGACGTCCTGTTCATCACGAGCGGTGATGAAGCGCGCCGCACTACCAGCATCAGGATGCCGTTGCTGCGCCCAGGTCAGAGTGAAGACCCCGGCCACACACAGGATCATCACCACGAGCACCAGCAGCCAGGACCTCTTGATGACATTGGCGAAGGCTTCGAGCCGATCATAGAAAGGGTCGGAATAGCTGGAGGTCGTGCCGAGTTCGTCTGCCATGGGAAGCTGCTACTTATACTTAGTTCAGGGGGTCGGAGCGTTAAGATGTGCCCGTGGTTGAAGAAGAAAAGCGATGGAGGTGGCGCTGCCATCCATGTAGGCATGCACCAGCAGGGTCTCATCATTCTTGGTATAGGCCGCGCAATGGTCGTCCGGGGTGCTGGTGACGCCCGCCGGGAGCGCGCTTTGCCGCCAGCCCAAGCCCGTGAGGCCGCTAGCGATGCGATCGGCTTCGGCCACCGGAGGACGAGGCTCGTCGCCGGGCTTGGTGATGAAGGTCACCGAGAGGTGGCGCAAGGCTCCACCAGCGGTGGCGAGAGCGATCTGCTGCTCTTCAGCAGTCAGTCGATAGCCGACCAGACGTTCGAAGGGGATGTCGGGGAATTGCTCGGGATGATAGGCGACCGGGCGATGGGTGGCCACCGCGCTGTCGCTTACGGTACTGCCTTCACCGTCGCGAGCACTTTCACAGCCGGCGAGCAGCAAGGCCGCCATCAGCAGCACGAACCGGCTCATATCATGCCTGTTTGTAGGTCAGCTTGGCGCCGCCGATGAGGATCACGTCACCGGCGCGCAGGTCGCGATCGCCAACCACTTTCGTGCCATTGACGCGGACCGCACGCCAGCCGCCCATGGTCATGAGCTTGTGACCGGTCGATGATTTCAAGATCTTCGCCTGAATCGGCTTGATCAGAAAACCCTTGGCGGGGATGTCGGCCGCCGTACCGATGGTGGTCTCTTCGCGCATCAGCTGCGCCAGGACTTCACGGCCACCCTGTTCGAGGGCGATGACCATGCGCTTGCCTTCGCCGCTCATGGCCTTGGCTAAGGCCGCCTGATCGACGAACATCGTCATCTCGCCACCCATGCTGGGCTTCTTCGCCTTGCCGTTGGTGCTTGCAAAGCCGGCCCCGTCGAACACCAGCGAGTGCTTACCCAACACGATCTTATCATTGGTCTTCAGGACATGGCGGTGAATCTTCTGGCCATTGATGAAAGTACCGTTGTTCGAACCCCCATCGACCAGCGCCCAGCCTGCACCATCTTTGACGATCGAGCAATGGTGCCGGGAAATACCGAGGTTGTCGACGACGATATCGCAGTCCATCGACCGGCCGATCTTCGACTCAGCCTTTTCCAAGGTGTACTCGGCCTCTACGTTGGAGCCGAACAGAACGATGATCTTGGCCATACGAGCCGGTCCTCCAGAGAGTCTCTGGTCAACCCTAGGGTAGCCCTCTACGCCGTCAACGACGGGTGATCTGCAAACCTTGAAAACCGTCATCGACCGGTTTACATTCGTATTGAAAAGCGCAATCTCGGTCACCATGCCCGCCGCCGCCCCAGTCCAGCACACTGCCGTTCAGCTCATCGGGGCTGACTGCCTGCAACTTAACCACGCAAAGGTAACCCCCAAGCCGGGTCCGACCCAAATCTTAGCCCGAGTCGAATGCGTCGGCTTGTGCTTTTCGGATATGAAGTTGCTGCACCAG
>JBILBP010000165.1:0-6216 GCA_044353645.1 Planctomycetota bacterium
GCCCGCGCCACCAGGTCGGTGCCGATCTCGAAGACCGCCGCCGCCAGGCCGCAGAGCAGCCCGACGCAACCGCCGAGAAAGATCCACCGCCCAGTGGGATGGTCGAGGATCCAACGCGCGAGCAGATGGCGGAGCGAGGGCACTCAGCGGCTTGTATGAGGATCCGCGTTGCGGGCCATGGTTAGTTCGCAGACAGAATCTTAGAGAAAGCGTAGGACTTCTTTTTTGGCATTCAGCGACCATTATCGAACGATTAAACGGCACCGTCGGCTTCATTCATGCCGTGATGCAGGGGCCGTGAACGGCGTTAAAAGCAAAACCCGCAGCCGGGGCTGCGGGTTCGCATGCGGTACCAATGGTGCCCAAGGGGGGACTTGAACCCCCATTCCCATAACAGGAGGCGGATTTTGAATCCGCTGCGTCTGCCATTCCGCCACTCGGGCACGAGTGCGGGGAGGAGACTAAGAACCTATTCCAAATCGCAACAGGGTTTGCGCAACCTGCCTTGGTGCGGATGCTGTTCCCTATATGACCCCTAAGCAGTGTGCCGCTAAGCTCATCCTCAACGTTCTGACCACCGGAGCCGTGCATCCGACGAAGCTCGATCGGCATCAGATGGCCACCGCGCTCGACACGCGGATCTCTGACGAGAAGCGCGAGAAGATCCTCGCCTTCGTGGTCAAGATCGAAGGTCCCTTCACCGAACGCCTGGCGCGTCTGGCCGGCGAAGGCGCCGACGAGGAAGCCGCCGAAGCCGCAGGCTGAAGGCTCCCACCAGCGCGCTTTACGGCGCGTTGATCGCCGCCCGCAATCGTACGACATCAACCCCGTCGACGTAACGGACGATGTTCGTCTAATGCGGTCACAACCCAAGCCGCCATCCGTCATTTTGCGGATGGCGGCTTTTTTGTATCAGCCTTGAACCACCATGCGATAAGAGCAGCACATGACTCCGCTGCGGTCGGCACCGTATTAGCAATCGATCAGTACCGGTTGTGTGTTGGCATCTTGGCAGATGCGTAAGGCGCCGACGACATCCGTATCTTCGATATGCCAGGCGCAGGAGTCGGCCAAGGGGCTGCCGCAATGAGGGGAAATTTCGCATGCGTACCGCTATGAACGCATGCGCAGGTGGTCAAGGGCCTGTCGCAAGGGGGTCTCATCGACCAGTTGCGAGGTCACCTGCATGACCCAGGCGCCGGTCGTGAACGCAGCGGCAAAGGCGCGGAGCTTGACTGCGTCCTTGCTGGTCGTCACCACCGTTACCTCGGCCTCGATGGCAGCCTTAGCGAGGGTCGCGGCATCGGCAGCGGTGAAATGATGATGGTCGGGAAAGCGATGGCTGGCGACGACCTCGACACCGTGGGCCTCGGCCAAGCGCTCAAAGCCCAGCGGGTGCCCGATGCCGCTGACCAGCAGCACCCGTCGACCGCGCCAATCAGTGCTGGCTTCGGCCACCGGCGTCAACGCTGGATGAGCATCTCCGAGAGGCAGAAAAGTCACCCTGGCGGTGCGTTCCTCGACCAGCGGCGCCAAGCCCGCAAGTTCAGCTTTGAGTGCACGTAGGCGGTCGTCTGGCACGAGGTCGGTACGCGTCAGCCACAGCAGTCCGGCGCGTTTTAGGGCGGCGCGGCTTTCGCGCAGATAGCCAAGCGGCAGGACGGCCCCGTCGCGGCCATCATCGCGGCCCCATGGACGCGTGGCGTCGAGGATGACGATGTCGAGATCGCGGTAGAGGCGGCGATGCTGGAAGCCATCGTCGAGGACCACGCAATCAGCGCCCTTGGACTGTGCCAAGAGGCCGGCTGCGTGGCGATCCGGGTTACAGATCACCGGGATGTCGCCGGCGAGATGGGCTTCCTCGTTGACGCCGTCCACCCCCCGATAGCCCCGCGAAAGGATCGTGGGATGCCAACCGCGAGCGCGTAGGGCGGCGACCACCGCCAGCGCAGCCGGCGTCTTGCCGGTGCCGCCGGCAGTGAGATTGCCGATCGAGATCACCGCCAGGGGCAGACGTACGGTGCGCAGCAGGTGATGATCGAAAGCGGCATTGCGCAGGCCAACGAGCAGCCGCCAAGGCAACCACAGGGGCGCTGCCAGCCAGCGCGCCGGACCTACCGGCACCTCTTCAAGCCAGCGTGAGGAATGCCGGACGATGCGCGACTGACGGGCGGTCATACGCCAGCGGTCACAGTTGGATGGATTCCATGCGCGCGGGGATTCCTCCGCGTTTGAGATGCATGGTCTTCTTGCACGGGTCCATGATCAGCAGCACCGTGGTATCCGGTGAGAGCAGGTCTGGTGGCGGTTGACGCGAGTCTTCTTTGTAGGTCTCGATGGTTTTCATCATGCCAAACCAGGTCGAGACCGTATGGGGATCCGCCGAGCGCGCATTGACGACGCGAGCGGCCAGAAACGCTAGGCGATCTTGGCTCAAGGGATCATTGGTGAGCGATAACCATCGCATGACTTCATGATCCAAGGCATGATTGGTGTGCACCCGTGGACACGTCGGCAAGGGGTCCTGCAATCGGGCGGTGGTTTGACCGCTCAATTCAACCGTCGCGCGTTCGTCGGCGGCGGACAGCAGGTGGAGGGCGCCCCCCCCATGCCGTGGACCCATCTGGATGCGCTTCAAGGCGTCGTCGAAGGTTGGGGCGTTGAGCGCCGAGGCCAGGAGGTGGGCGGTGAAATGCCCTTCGGTGCCGTCGCTGATGCGCATTTCATTGGTGCCTACCGAGATGCCGGCTTCGGACATTCCCGCCACCGGATGCAGGCCGGCCAGGGTCAGGGAGACGCTGGCCGGGCCGTGCGCCGGCATCCGCCGCACCAAAGTGATGTATGGAAAGAGGATCGGATCGAGATGCCAGGCGAACACGGCACGCGCCATGCCGGTATCGGTATGGCTGCCGGTGAGCGAGATCCAGGTCGAGCGCATGGGCGGGACCTGGCACATGTAATGGCTGAGCAAGTCGCCCCAGCCATGGATCAGCAAGAGATCTTCCTCGGGAATGCCAGTAGTCCGCGCAATCGACTCGATTTCCATCCACGTCGATGGTTCGGTGCGGGCCATCGGCACGACGAGTTTCTTGAGATGCGAGCTGAGGTTCTCGGCGGTCGAGGTCCGATCGGTGTTCACGATCGCCGAGGCCATCTGCTCCTTCAGGTACTGCGCGAGTACCTGCAGACGTGCCTTCAAGCGCTGGCCGATCGTCTCACCGATCGTGCGCGGTGTACCGATGGCGTTAATGACCGGAATTCCGCCGAGAATGTCGAGTGTCGCCACAGAGCCCTACCTTAACTGCCGTCCCCGGCTGTGTCCATCCCAGGTCTGGACTGGCGATCTGCGAGTTCGGTGATGGGTGCCGGTCGGGAATGGATTCGGTCGGTGGACTCGGCCTTCTATCAAATCTCCAACAGCTTCCTGGCGGGCTGCGCTCGGGCTTATGGTAGGTCCCATAGATTCTGCTTGCATCACCAGTGAGTTTGGGGAATTTGCCCCGGCTTCCGCGTTGGACACCCCATAGGGTCTAAGACACGGTTGCGCGAGATCAGAGTTTGACGAGGAATCTATGTCTAAGACCACGGATCGTCCCGCAAAAAAGTCCGCCGCTTCGGTGGCTCCTCCTGCTTCAAGGCCGGCGAAATCTCTCGCGATTGCAAGTAAACCCGCGGTGAAGACTCCGGCTCGACCAGCTACCGCTGTGATCTCGAAACCGAAAGCCTCGACCAAGCCGATGTCCCGAACAGCGGGCAAGCTAGCCTCCAAGCCGAGCGCCGCAAAGGCCTCGCCGTCACCGGTCAAAGCTGCAATCGGTGTGACGGCCGCAAAGGGTGAACTAAAAGGCAAGCCCTCAGCCCGTGTGCCAGCGATCGTGAAAGCCGCCGGCGCAACCAAAGCCGCTGGCGCAACCAAAGCCGCCGTCGAGAAAAAGTCGGCCGCGGTCAGCCCCAAGTCAGTCCCTAAATCCGCTGCCGGAAAAGAGCAGAAAACGACCGCAGCGAAAACCGCACCGGACGTCAAGGTCGTAGCTCCTAAAAAGCCGACAGCCGTGAAGCCAGTGGCCGTGAAACCAGTGGCCGTGAAACCAGTGGCCGTGAAACCCGTCACAGCGAAACCAGTGGCCGCGAAACCAGTGGTCGCGAAACTAGTGTCCGCAAAAACCGTCGCCGCGAAACCCGCGGCAGCAAAGCCCGTCGCCGCCAAAGTAGTCTCGGCACAATCGGCTCCTACGAAGACGGTCCCGGCTACGGGCAAGGCCAAGACGGAAATCAGCGTTCAAAGATCGGAGCTCTCTGCTCAATCGTCGTTAAAGGCTTCCGTGAAGCCCACGGTCGTAGCCGTTGCGACGGCTGCAGCAGCGCTGAAGTCCGAGCCGGTGGTCTCGTCGGTCATTTCGAGATCGGCAAACAAGCCGGTGCTCAGGGTGAAGACCGTCGTTGAGCAGTCAGCCGTTGATATTAAACTAGACTCAAAGTCCGATTCAGCTCACAAGGTGATAAAGATGATTAAGGATTCAGGTTCCACGACCGGTACAGGTAGTGGCAAACAAAGGGCTACGGCTCATGCCTCCTATTCCTGCCCGTACAGCGTCGAGGAAATGGTTGAATGGCGTAAGCTGCTGCTCGAGCGGCGGCATGAGATCAGCAGCGATATCGGGGCCTTGGAAAAGGACGCGATGGAAGCCGAAGACGGCCACACCACGCCCCTGCACGCTGCCGAACGAGGCTCCGACGCCGATCTGCAAGACGTCAGCTTGGGTCTCGCGGGTGAGGAAAAAGCCTTGCTCTGGCAGATCGACCGAGCGTTGCGCAAGATCGATCAGAAATCACCGCTGCCGTTCGGACTCTGCGAATTCAACAAGCAGCCGATCTCGAAGCTGCGCTTGCAGCTCATCCCGTGGACACCGCTGTCCATCGAAGGCGCCACGCACATGGAAGAAAACAACCTGGTCCTCGAAGACCTGTTGATGGACGATTGAGTCCAAGGCCTCTGTGCTGTGCACTGGACCCCGGCCGCCATGCCGGGGTTTTTTATGAGTGAAAATGCGAGCCGCCTGCGGCTGAGGAAGAGCGAGGATAGGCCCATGGCCATCGATACCCCGTTGTTCGCCGCCCATTCGCGCCATTGGCGGGAAAACCGCTATGTCTATCCGGTGATCTCGCGGCGTTCGCAGGGCTTGTCGATCGGGATCAACCTGAATCCTGACACCGCCTGCAACTTCGACTGTGTCTATTGCTCGGTGGACCGCACGCAGGTGCAGCCGGCTGTCCGGGCGAGTGTTGATCTGGCGGTGGTGCGGATGGAACTCGATCACCTGATCACCCTCGCGCTGTCGGGCGAACTCTTTGCTCAGGCGCCTTTCGATGTCACGCCCCCGGCATTGCGACGCTTGAATGACATCGCCTTCAGTGGCGATGGTGAGCCGACGACCTATCCCGGTTTCGCCGAGGCTTGCCGCCTGGTGATGGATATCCTGGCTTGGCATCAGGTCGTACCCGAAGTGCGCGTAGTGGTGATCACCAATGCCACGCTGCTATCGCTGGCGCGGGTGCAGCTGGGGCTCGATATCCTCGCCGCGCGTGGAGAAGTCTGGGCGAAGCTCGATGCCGGCACGCCCGAATATTTTCATACCATCGAGCGCACCGAGGTACCCTACGAGCGCATCCTCGAAAACCTGCTGATCGCCGGGCGGCGACGCCCGCTGGTCATCCAGTCGCTGTTTGCCCGCCTGCATGGGGTTCCACCTTCGCCAGCCGAGATCGAAGCCTGGATCGGGCGTTTGGCAGCCTTGCGTGCCGGCGGTGCGGTGCTCGCACGCGTGCAGGTCTATACCACCGCCCGGGTGACGGCGGAATCCTGGGTGACGCCCCTGGCGCCGCCCGAAGTCGACGCCATCGCTGTCCGCGTTGCGGACCTAAAAATCCCGGTTCAAGCCTTCTACGCACCTGCATGAAGGCGATTTGGTCCTGTAAAAATTGGTGAAATCATAATCAGGCTGCGACCATCCCGCTCATGTGAGCACCGTCCTTGCGGATTCACCGAGCATTGGGCATAATAGACGTCATGCTTGGTACCGCGTCGCTTTATCGAGCCCTGCTTTTAAGTTTTGTGATTCTTGCACTGACCGCGATGGCCGCCGTCATCTTTCTCGCCACCGCGAATCAGGCGCAGCTGGTCCACCTCCGCGATGAACGTCTGGCGGCACGGGCCGC
>JBILBP010000166.1:0-6196 GCA_044353645.1 Planctomycetota bacterium
AAAACGGGATGAAGGCGATGAGAGTCAGCGGCAGACCGCTCGAGAGACCTTCGGCGATGCGCTTGAAGGGCGCCGTCCAGCGCGCGCCGCACAAGCGGTTAACGGCCATGAAGGCGAGCGCGGCGATACTCAGGAAGGCCGGGATGAGCATGCCGATCAGGTACGCATGCCAGGCGCGATTGATGTCCGTCAGCAGCAGGGCGGTGAAGCCGATCAGGCCGATCACCACCAGCAGCGCCGCCGCTCCTTTGAGACGCGGGACGGATACCGGCGCCAGGTCGGGTAGACGATCGAGGGTATGCTCAGCACTCACTTGTGATTCTCCCCGTGCGCTTTCCCGCCTGCTTTTCCGCCTGCTTTTTCCCCGAGCTGAGGGCCCCACGAGGGAGCGACGTATTCCGGAATTGGCTCCGGCAACGGCTGGAATTCGGCAGCGGCAGCGGCGATCTCGTGTTCATCACCCAGCTGCAGGATCGCGGCCAGATCGGCGCTGCGCTGTTCGAGGACGATCTTGGCCTGGGCCATGGCGGCGATGGCCGCCGGATCGGCGGGCTTGTCGCGGATCACGGCTTCGGCATCGCCGACAACGGCGGCAGTATCGTTCTTGGCGATGGTCGCACGCGCCAGCAGGCGCAGGTAGCTGACCACGGCCCAGCGTTCGGCCGGCGGCAGCTGAGCGCTGAAGTTGGGCATGCGATTGCGCCCGAGGGTGACGATATGATAGATCTCACCCTCGCTCATGTTCAGGACATTGGCGCCATTGATCGAGGGGATGCCGCTGAACTGCTTGGCGACATTGCCGTGCACGGCGTTGCCGTCTTTACCGTGGCAGGCGGCGCAGGTCTGGTTGAACCACAGCTGACCCTGCTTGAGCACGCTCTTCGACGGGGTCTGCGGATTGACCAGCTTCTTGGCGCTGGCCCAGTCGGTGGCGTCGACCGAATACGGGATCAGGTTGCGGCTGACGGTGCCTTCGGGCGGGGTCAGCATCGCCGGCGAGTGGACCTTGCCATCGGCCGAGACCAGGGCGTTTTGAGATTCGAAGGCCGGGGTGTGGAACATGTCCGGCAGGGCTTCCAGGCCCCGTTCGGGCTTTTCCTCGGAACAACCGACCAGCGCCAGGAGCGCCACGGCGGGAGCCGCGATGAAGAACTTATGCATGGGCGGGCTCCTTGTCCGCGACGGCTTGCTTGTCCGCCACGGCTTGCTTGTCCGCCACGGCTTCGCCGGGCAGGCCACGGAACACCGGCAGACCGTTGGCGACTTCCGCCGTGATCATGCTCGTGCGCTGCGCGCCATGGGCGGTGAAGAGCGCCGCGAGTTCAGCCGCGGTGGTGGTCGCCGTCGAGACCGCGACGCAGAATTGATCGTCGGTCACCCGGGGATCGGGCAGGCGCACGAAGGGATCGGGGATCAGCTTGCAGGTATGGAGGACCATCTTGAGGTTGATCAGGGCTCCGAACAGCAACCCGGCTTCGAGCGTCGGCACGACCCACAGCTGCCAGGTGAAGAACGGCTTGCCGCCGTAGATCAGCGGCCAGTCCTCGACCATCAGGTGATAGATGCCGAAGAAGGTGAAGAGAAAACCGACGATGCTAATGGCGAACACTGGACGCCCGATGAGGCTGCGCTGCAGACCAAGCTCGGGATCGAGCCCGTGGATCGGGAACGGCGACCACACCTGGACAGCGGTGTGACCGGCGGCGCGCACCGCCTTGACCGCCGCCAAGGCCGAGCCCTCGCTGCCGAAGAACCCCGCCACATAGGGCGCGGTCCCGACCGGCTTGGTCACATCGATGCCCTCAGTGAGGTCGACGGTGTGGGCCATGATCTCGGCGGGAGTCCTGGGGATGGGCGGCAAGGGCTCAGACATGGGCGGCCTCGGCATGCGGCTGATGCAGCAGCGTCTGTTTGACCTCGGCGATCGCGACCGCCGGAGCCACGCGCACGAACATCAGGAACTGGATGAAGAAGAGTCCGAAGGAGCCCGCCAGGAGCAGGTAATCGAACGGCGAGAACGCGTAATAATTCCAGTTCACCGGCAGATGATCGTGTTCGAGCGAGAGGACGATGATGTTGAAGCGCTCGAACCACATGCCGATGTTTACCATCAATCCGACGAACAGCAGCACGACCATGTTGCGGCGCAGGCTCTTGAACCAGAACAGCTGCAGGCACACAACATTGCAAAAAATCATCAGCCAATAGGCCCAAGCATGGGCGCCGCTGATGCGGTAGATGAAGTACTGGGCAAACTCGTAGGTGCTCTGCGAATACCAGGCGGTGTAGAATTCCATGACGTAGACGTAGGTCACGATCGAACCCACGCCGAGCATGATCTTGGCGAGATTGTCGAAGTGCTCGTCGGTGATGTAGCGATGCAGCTTGAAGCCGGCGCGCAGAGGCACGATCAGCAGCAGGGCCATGGCCAAGCCACCGAAGATCGCACCCGACACGAAGTACGGGGGGAAGACCGTCTCATGCCACCCGGGAACCACGCTCACCGCCAGCAAGGTGGCGATGGTCGAATGCATGCCCACCACCAGCGGTGTGGCGATCCATGCGAACTGGGCGTAGGCGCGCTCGTAGTGCCGCCACTGCGAGGCGGTGCCTTTCCAGCCCAGGCACAGCGAGCCATAGGCGCGCTGGCGGATCAGACCGAGAGGAATGGTGATCGGGCCAAGCTTGAGGACTTCCTTGACGTCGCAGCGGTCGCGGACCGTCGCCAGATCGGGGATCAGGCCGAGGATGAAGAACAGCACCGAGGTCGTGGCGTAGCCGGTGATGGCGAACACGTCCCACACGATCGGGCTCTTGAACTGCGGCCACAGCCCGAGGTGATCCCAGGGGAATGGGATCAGCCAGTAGTCGACCCACGGGCGACCGGTGTGGATCAAGGGATAAAGACCGGCGATGTTGATCGCGAAGACGGTCATCGCCTCGGTCGAACGGTTGACGCCCGTACGCCATTTCTGACGGAAAAGAAAGAGGATCGACGAGACCAGCGTGCCGGCGACGGCGATGCCGATCCAGAACACGTAGGAGACGATGTCGTTGCCCCAGCCGACGGTACTATTGACGTTGAAGATGCCGTAGCCGGTCCACACGTACATGACGATGGTGAAGACCAGCAGCATCTTCAGCCCACCGGCGACCGTCGCCCCCAGCGCCCACAGCGGCGAGGGCTTGCGGAACAACGGCGCCGTCAAGTCATCGGTAATCTGCTTCGCCGTCAGCGGCGGCATGAGTTCGACGCTCATGAGTGCTTCTCCGCCGGGGCCGCCGGGGCGACAGAGGCGGCTTCGTCAGCCGGACGATTGCGCAACCGTTTCATGTAGATGATTCCGGGGCGGGTATTCAGTTCTTTGTCGAGCAGCAGGTAGGCCCGCTTCTCGGCTTGCTTGGCGATGGTGACGACGCCCGAGAAGGCATCATTGAGATCACCGAAGACCAGGGCCTTGGTCGGACAGGTCTGGGCGCAGGCGGTAGTCACCGCGCCGTCAACCGCCTTGCGATTGCTGCGGTGCTCCTGATCACGGATGGAGCGCGTGCGCTGAACGCACAAGTTGCACTTCTCCATGACACCCTTGGAGCGCACGGTGACATCCGGATTGAGCAGCATCTGCAACGGCGCATGCGCCAATTCGCTCTGCGTGGTGACCGAGCCGCTGGTGATGACGTTCTTGGTGACGCGCGCCAGCTGATCGCTCGCCTGGTGGGGCCCGGCGCGCATCGAGCTGTATTCGTACCAGTTGAAGCGACGGACCTTGTAGGGGCAGTTGTTGGCACAATAGCGCGTGCCGATGCAGCGATTGTAGACCATGATGTTCTGGCCGGTGTCGTTGTGCATCGTGGCATTAGCCGGGCACACCGTCTCGCAGGGCGCGTTCTCGCACTGCTGACACATCAAGGGCTGATTGACGACTTCGACATCGAGGCGATCGCTACCGGTGAAGTAACGATCGATACGGATCCAGTGCATCTCGCGATTCTTGCGCACTTCGTCACGACCAACCACCGGCACGTTGTTCTCGGCAGTGCAGGCGGTGATGCAGGCATTACAGCCGGTGCAGGCGTTGAGATCGACAGTCATGCCCCAGCGATGGCCGGGGTAGGCGTGGGACGAACCCCAGACGTTCAGACGTCCGGCGGGCTTGCCGTCGGAGCCTGTGACCCAACCGACGTGCTCGGCCGGCTCGGCGACCTCTTTGCCAGCCGCGGCATCGAAACGCACATCGAGGGCGATCTTGCGCCCTTCCATGGAGTTGTGCCCTTGAACATTGGCGAGCTCATGGGTCGCCCCGGTGCGGGTGACGGTGGCGCTCAGGCCGGCACTGCCGACCAGGGCGCTGTCGACCAGCTGATAAGCGTCCACCGAATAGCCGTCGTCGATGCACAGCCGGGCAACCGCGCCGGCGTCGGCGCGACCCCAACCGAGGAAGGTCTCCAAGGTCCCGGGATGCTGACCATCCTGGGTATGGATCGGCAGGGCGACCTGCTTGCCGTTGACCGCCAGCGTGACCACCTCGCCATCCTTCCAACCGTTCGTCTCGGCGTCGGCGGGCGAGACCGCGAGGTAGTTTTCCCAAGTGATCTTGCTCACCGGATCCGGCAGCTCATTGAGCCAGGCATTATTCAGCCACGTGCCATCGCCGATGGCGCGCGAGCGCGACAAGACCAGCTGATAGCCGCTATCGTTGACGGGCAGCGCCGGCAGCACCGTGGCGGAGACGATCGCCGCCGTGTCGGTGGTGTGCGCGGCCGCCGGAGCGGTGACGATCACGCCCACAGAAAGGGCACTGTTCCAGAAGGCGGTGTCGGCCGCGAGGACCTTCGCCGCCGGCTTGACCTGGGCGAGCCAGGTGGCTTTGACGTAGGCCGACCACGATTGCACGCCGTGCTCGGCGGCCTGCCACAGAAGCGCCCGCGAGACCACCGACAAGGCCGGCTGGGCCGCCGGCGCGCTCTTGGGCTGGGCCAGGGCGGTGGCCTCGGCTGCCCCGGAGGCGACCGCGAAGGCCATCAGGCTTTCCTCGGCGCAGCGCGCATCCCACAGGCGTTGGATGGTCGGCTGCTGGACGGCGAAGACGCCCGGTGCGACCTCGGCATCGCCCCAGGATTCCAAGCCATGCACGGTGGGCGCAATAAAGTGCGCCGCGCGGGCGGTGGCAGTGAGCCGATCGCCGACCACGACCACAGTCTTGACCTTGGCCAAGACCGCGGCGAAGCCCGGCCAGCCGGCGACCGGATCGGCGTCGCGGATGATCAGGGTGCTGATCTCGCCCCGCGCACAGGCGGCAGCGAGGGCGGTGATGCCGGCGCCTTCGGTGATGGCGGTGGTCAGACCGGCGCCCACGGTCACGCCCTCGTTGCCGAGGACGGCGTTGAGGTACGCCGCCGCGAGGTGCAGCGGCAGGCTGGCTTCCGACGCATGCGCCGCACCGCCGACATAGATCAGGCTGGCGCGGCCGGCGGCCTTCGCCGCCAGCAACTGCTCGGCAACGTAGGCGATCGGATCGACGTCGTGGCCATGGCGCTTGAGCGGCTTGAGGCCGAGCGCGGTGGCCGAAACGATGCCGCTGGGCAGAGGCGTGCCGAGCTTGGTAGCGACCGCCGCGGCAAGAGCCCAGCCGACCTGCGGCAAACGGTTGAAGGCCACGCGCACGCGCACATCGGCGCAGGCGCCGACCTGCGAAAGGGTCGGCTCGAAAGCGATGACCTGGCCCATCCAGGTGTTGGCGCCGTCGCCTTTGAGCGCGCGCAGATCGCCGAAGCCGACGTGATCCGCCAAGGCGCCCTCGCCGAGCAGATCCGATCCGAGGGTGACCAGGACTGCGGCCTTGCCGACCTGATAGGTCGGAGCCCCAGCAGCGGCATTGCCGACCGCAATACGGCGGGCCTGGACTTCGATCGCACGCGAAATCGGTTCGTAGACCGCATGCTGCAGACGATCGCCGAAGGCCTTTTGAAGGTCGGCGATCAACCGCCGCGACGCCGGACCATCGATCGGACCGGTGAGCAGGCCGATGCCGCCGGTCTTAAGGGCCGCGCCGACTTTCTCATCGAGATCCGACCACGACAACTTGTTGCCGTCTTTGCTACCGGCGCTGATCGCCAGCGGGCCATTCTGCAGACGATCAGGGTCGTAGAGATTGACCAGCGCCGCCTGAGTCCGGGCATCCGCGCGGCCACGCGC
>JBILBP010000167.1:0-6195 GCA_044353645.1 Planctomycetota bacterium
GGTGGCCAGTACGGTGGCCAGTACGGTGGCAAAAGCCGCGCCGAAGTCCGCCAGCCCAGAAGTGGCCAAGACTGCGGGTAAAAAACTGGTGAAAGCCAATAAAACCGTGGTCAAAACCACCCCGGCTCCGGTAGCGAAGAAATCGCCGACGGCGGGCAAGTCCCTGTCTCTGGCGCTAGGCATGACCGCCGAGGCCCTCGAAGCCGACATCAATCGCCACCTCAGCTATACCCTGGGGCGCGACTCCCACGCGGTGTCCAATCATTATCGCTACGCCGCGACCGTCCTCGCCGTTCGCGATCGCCTGATGGAGCGCTGGAAAGCGACCCACGCCGCCTACTACGATGCCGACTGCAAGCGCGGCTATTATCTCTCTCTCGAATTCCTCATGGGCCGCGCCTTCGGTAATGCGTTGCTCAATCTCGGCATCACGCCAGAAGTCGGCAAGGCCCTGCACGACCTCGGCGTGGAGCTCGAGGAGATCGCCAGCGAAGAGCCCGACGCCGGTCTTGGCAATGGCGGCCTGGGCCGTCTGGCGGCCTGCTTCCTTGATAGCTGCGCAACCCTGCAGTTGCCGGTGTTCGGCTACGGCATCCGCTACGACTACGGGATGTTCCGCCAGAAGCTCGTACACGGGTTCCAGATCGAGACCCCCGACGCCTGGCTCGCCAACGGCAATCCCTGGGAACTCCATCGCCCGGAATACACCCAACGCGTGCAGTTCGGCGGCCACACCGAATTCTACACCGATCCGCAAGGCCGCACGCGGGTGCGCTGGACAGGCACCAAGGATGTGCAGGCCGTGCCCTACGACGTGCCCATCCCCGGCTACCACAACGGTACCGTCAACACCCTGCGCCTGTGGCACGCGGCAGCGGTCGAGGAATTCGACCTCGGCGAGTTCAATGCCGGCGATTACGCGGCAGCCATCGATGAACGCTCGGAAGCCGAGAACATCAGCCGCGTGCTCTACCCCAACGACAAGAGCGAGAACGGCAAGGAACTGCGCCTGCGTCAGCAGTACTTCCTCGCCAGCGCCAGCCTGCTCGACATCCTGCGCCGCTGGCATCGCGTCCACGGCACTGATTTTTCGCAGTTCGCGGCCAAGAACGTCTGCCAGCTCAACGACACCCATCCGACCATCGCCGTCGCGGAGTTGATGCGCCAGTTGATGGATGATTACGCGATGACCTGGGACGATGCCTGGAGCATCACCAGCAAGTGCCTGGCCTACACCAACCACACCCTGCTGCCCGAGGCGCTCGAGAAGTGGTCGGTGGGCCTGTTCCGCAAACTTCTACCGCGGCCGTTGGAGATCATCTTCGAGATCAACGCCCGCTTCATGCGCCAGGTCGCCAATCGCTGGCCCGGCGATGGCGATCGCCAACGGCGTCTGTCGATCATCGAGGAAGGCCCCAATCCGCACGTGCGCATGGCCTATCTCGCGATCGTCGGCTGCTTCAGCGTCAATGGCGTGGCCGAGCTCCACAGCGACCTGCTCAAGCGCGACCTATTTCACGATTTCAATGAGATCTGGCCAGAGAAATTCAACAATAAGACCAACGGCGTGACCCAGCGGCGGTGGATGGCGATGGCCAACCCGCGCATGTCGACGCTCATCAGCGCCGCCATCGGCGACGGCTGGATCACCGACCTCTCGCAGATCAGCACATTGGCGGCCAAGGCCAAGGACAAGAACTTCCGTACGGAGTGGGTCGCGGCCAAGCTCGCTAACAAGCGCGAGCTCGCGGCCATTGTACTCGCCGATTGCAAGGTCGCCTTCCCCCTTGACGCAATGTTCGATATTCAGGTCAAGCGCATCCACGAATACAAACGCCAGCTGCTGAACGCCCTCCATGTCGTGCATCTGTACGACCGCATCAAGCGCGGCGAGATCACCAGCAATGGCGTGAAGTGGACCAAGCGTGCGGTGCTCTTTGGCGGTAAGGCCGCTCCCGGCTACGCCATGGCCAAGTCGATCATCAAGTTCATCAACAATCTCGCCGAGGTCATCAACCATGATCCCGCTGTCGGCGACCTGCTGAAAGTCGCCTACATCCCCGACTACCGGGTGTCGCTGATGGAGAAAATCTGTCCCGCCGCCGATCTCTCCGAGCAGATCTCGACCGCCGGCAAGGAGGCCTCAGGTACCGGCAACATGAAGTTCATGATGAATGGCGCGCTGACCATCGGCACCCTCGATGGCGCCAACATCGAGATCCGCGAAGAGGTGATGAAGTTCGGCGAAGGCCACTTCTTCCTCTTCGGCAAGACCACCGATGAGATCAACGACATGCGCGCCGCCGGCTATGATCCCGAGAAGGTCATCGCCGGTGACCAGGCCCTGGCACGAGTCATCGAACTCATCCGCAGCGGCCACTTCAACCAGGTCGAGCCGGGGATTTTTGATGACATCCTGGGGACCCTCACCAGCTGGGGCGATTACTGGTTCGTGTGCGCCGACTTCGCCGACTACGTGCGCGCCCAACAGGAAGCCGCCACCCATTACCAGGATATCGAAGCCTGGACGGTATCCTCGATCCTCAACACCGCCGCCTCGGGCAAATTCTCGACCGATCGGACCATCGCCGAATATGCCAAGGACATCTGGGGCGTCAAAGCGGTACCCGCAGTCTACGTCTAAACCTGCGGTTCCAAGATCCTCACGACGCGGGGGGAAGCGTGCTTCCCCCCGCGTTTCTTATGATATCGAAAAATCCGGTGTGGTCGAGCCGCGCCAAGGCCGGGCTTGGCGCCGCAGAAGTCATTGGGTATCCTCGCCTCAAAACCAGACAAGAAGCGCTCATGACAAACTCGACCTCAACTTATATCCTGCTGCTGCCCTCGGGTGAGGAAGGTCCCTACACCCGCGAGGAGCTCTGCGGCTTGCTCCGTCGGGGCAAGGCCCGGGCGGACGATCACCTCCGCGAAGCACCCTCCGGCACACCAACGCGGATCGCCGCAGTGATTCCAGAGGCTGCCGAACTAATGAAATCAGCACCGCCGATCAGTGAACGGGTCCGGCGTAAAACCAGCGATCGCCAGAAGGCCGTGATCGACGCCCAGGCGAGCACCCAAGGACCGGACCACGACCACCCTTCGGCTCAAGCGCAAACGCTCGTCGACCTCAAATCGCCAGACCAGGGACCTGCACCGAGCATCGTGCAGGCGGTCAAGGATCGCCTGCGTCGGACCAGTGAGAGCATCGCGGTAGCAGCCTCGGATGTGGCGACTGAGATCGCTGTCGCAGCACCAGCTGGGGGTCGCTGGCGCGTGGTGAAGATCATCGTCTCCCTGGTCGCCATTCCGCTGAGTCTCTGGTGGATCTGGTGCCTACTGCACCCGACTTACCACAAAGCCTATCCGCTCAGTGGGATGGCCTGGAGCGCCCAGGTGAGCTCAAGAGAACAGCCTGTTGCCGATGTTCGCTTGCTCATCCGCGATGAACAACTGCAGATCACCTGGGGCGACAAAACCAGCCTCCACGCCATGACCATGGAATCTGGCAATGCCGGGCTGACGTTCCACCTCGTTCCAGCACATCCCGAGATTGGCGAAAGGGCTCTCCTGGAAACCGGGCATGAAATCCCGGTGCTGGTCACGACGACTGGAAAACGCATCCCCCTCCGCCAGGAACCTGCCCGAATTCCCTGATCGGGAGGTTCCCACGGAACGGTTTGATCAACCATCGAAAGAGCCCGTAATTCGGCCGACGTCATCTGCTGGTGGCCTGCTGGCGCATAGCCCCTTGCGCCCCAGCAAAATCTCGACGTATACTACGCAGAGAACGCGAACAAATATCCGCGTCTGTGCCGCGGCACGGCAACGATCTGCACGCACCGAAATTCGCCAGCCGACACCCCACAGCCACCTCATCCAGCTCGTCTCTGAGATCGCTGGAAAGGGTCAGGATGGAGCTCGTACCCATGTCCCATCAATTTTCCCGTCCTTGGTCGGCCACCTGCGCACTTGTGCTGATGATCTGCACCAGCCTCTCTGGCGCAGATCCGCAGCTTGTCCGTACGGTCGCCCTCGACCGCTGGATCGATGTCGCCTGGGAGCATGCCGGAGAAGCACCGACTCATTTCACGATCGAGGTCGGGGACGGCGACCTGCGCATCCGCGAGCAGGTGCCGGGGAGCGACCATCGCGCCTCGGTCTATCTGACCTCGGACACAGTCCGGGCCCTGAGTGGACGGGCGGTGCGAGTTCAAGTTCTGGCGTGCGATCAAGCAGGTAAAATCATTGGCCGTTCGGCCGAGCAGCGCACCCGCCTAGCAGCACCAGTCGACCTGGAGGAGCGCCTGCGCACGCGCTTTGGCGACCATGAAAAACATACCGGCTACAACGCCGCCGATCCGGCCTACCTCATCATTTACGACCAGGCCCAACGCCAAGCACAGCGCGAGCGTGGTCGGGCGCTGGCCGCAGATCTGGCCAAACTTGGCCCGACCTTCGCCGCGCGTGAATTCACCATCCAACCCCAGGTCTACCGGGTGGATCCAGGTCAGTTGAAGATCACCAAGGCCGCTAACCTGGTCATTCGAGCGACCGGAGTCGAGATCATCATTGATGGCGAACGGTCAGGAGAGGCCTTCGTCTTCGACACGTGCAGCGGCATCCGCCTCACCGGTCGCAGTCCGGCGGAAGACGGAACCAACGCAGTCGCACACCAACCGTTGACCATCGATTCCGAACAGCTGCCGATGTCGGTGGCGCGCATCCTCGCCTGCGATCCCGACCAACGGACTCTCGACGTCGAGATCCTGCCCGGGTACAGCATCGATATCCCGGCCTCGGAACGGATGCTGGCCTACGACCAGCACGGCCACCTGGTCAACCGCCGGCAGATGGGTTGGCAGTCGTTGACGAGCTTGGGCGAGCGTCGATTCCGCCTGACCGTTCAGGCCCTGCGCGACCAGGACGACCGCAAGACGGTCCTGATTCCGGGTCATCTCCTGGCCCTGCACAATGATCCGCAACACCGTCTGCACACCCATGGCGTGGTCTCTAGCCGCGGTTCTCGCGACATGGTCTACGAATCCATCGTCGCCGTGCATGGTGGAGGCGCCCCCGCCGACCACGGCACCCAGGGCGCCACTGTTTTCCGCGATTGGCGGCTGATCCCACGGCCGGGCACCAGCAGGTTGCCAATCACCACCGGCCTCGGCCAGTTCTCCAAGGACGGCGGCAGCTTCCTGTTTGAAGACTGCTCTTTTGGCCCGCATCTCGACGATGGGATCAATCTCCTGTCGAGCACGAGCATGGTCGGTGCCGCCACCCACGGCGCTGAGGCGCTCATTGTCGGCGGCGTGTCGCCGACGGTCGGCTCGACCCTGACCTTCCACGATTACGTCACCTGGGCGCCCCTGGGCACCGCCACAGTCAGCGCCTGCGAGCGGATCGACGACCCGGCAACCCTGGCGGCGGCCAATGCCTTCGCCCGAAAAAATCGCACCCGGGAAAACGCCCGGAACGCGTACCGCACGAAACTGGATCAGGCGATCACGGTGCCGGATTTCGCCATGGTTATCCATTCCGACCGACGGGCTGATGAGATCGTCGTGCGCGGCTGCCTATTCCGCGACCAGCTGGCCCAGATCATGTTGCTGCAAGGAGCGAAGTCGGGACTGATCGAAAACAACCTCTTGCTACGGAGTACCGGAGGCGGCATCAGCGCTCAATTTTCGCAGTACTGGTGGGAAGGCCCCATGCCCGGCCACCTGCTGATTCGCAATAATGTGATCCGCGATAATCCGATTGATGCCGCCGTAAATGGATTCGCCGGCAATGGCTCCATCGCCGTCTATGCCGGAACCCAGATGGCCACCGACCAGCGGCTCATGCATGATTTCCGCATCGAGGGCAACACCATCATCAATCCCTCGGCTTACGGCATCGTGGTGCGCAACACCGATCAGGTCAGCATCCGCGGCAACCGCATCGTCAATCCCTGGGCCAAGCCCTTGCAGGGGACCTTCCGCGGCCGCTCCTATGACCTCCTGCGGGCCGCCATCTGCCTGGATGCGGTCAGTCAGGCGCGGATCGACGACAATGACATCATCTTTGGCAACGAGCGCTGCCAGCGCAGCCTGCTGATCGAACCGAATTGCGATTCTGCCTCGATCAACGTTGGGGAGAATCGGGAATCAGTATCGCCGTTAACCGCGGAACATCCGCGAGCCGGACCATGAG
>JBILBP010000012.1:0-19787 GCA_044353645.1 Planctomycetota bacterium
GAGATCGCGGTGCAGTTCGTGGTCAATCTCACGCGCAAGGCCGGCAGCACCGATTTCGATCGCAACGCCATACCGCCGCCCCCGCCGCTGAAATAAGCAGGGGCTTGCAGGGGCTAGCAGGTGCTAGGCCCTTGCCATGACAGTGGATCGTAGGGTAGACTGCGACAACATGCTGGTCGCTCCCACGATTCTTGATACCGCGGCCCTATCAGCCGAGCTCGAACGGCTCAAGCCCTTGGCGGAAATGGGGCGGATGGCTGCGACGGTGGCCCATGAGATCCGCAATCCGCTCACCGGCATCAGCGCCAACGCCGAACTGCTGCGCGAGAATCTCGACAACCGCGACGACCTCGAATCGGTCGACATCATTCTCGGCGAGGTCGAACGCCTCAGCCGACTGGTGACCGATCTGCTGTATTACAGCCGCGAGCGCGTCGCTGAGCGCAAGCTCCTCGACCTCGGCTGGCTGGCCCGGGCAAGTTGCGAGCTCTCGGTCGCGGAGGCCGAAAATGCCGGCATCCGCCTGACCTGGCATGGCCAGGGGCGCGGCCAGGGCGACAGCGAACTATCGCGACAAGCGTTGCTAAATGTTGTGCGCAACGCCATCCAGGCCTGCTCCCGTGGCGGCGAAGTGACCATCACCGTCGCCGGCAATGCCATCCGTGTCAGCGATACCGGCTCGGGCGTACCGCAGGCCCTGCGCGAGCGCTTGTTCGAGCCCTTCGTCACCGGTCGCACGCGCGGTCTGGGGATCGGTGCGACGGTTGCCAAACGCTGTCAGCAACGCCAGGACGGCGACCTCCTGCTTGAGAGCACCGGGCCGGGTGGCAGCGTGTTCGTGCTCACCTGGATGAGTTGAAGCGCCCTCTTTTTCGCTGCCGAGCCCACCATGCATGATCTCCCCACCATCGCCTCGAGTTGCGGTGTGCTCCTCGGCCAGAATGAGGACGGCCAGTTCGAACATATGGCCACCGCCTGGAGCGTCGGCCCCGATGAATGGGTCACCGCCTGGCCTGCCGATAGACCATCCACTGACCTTCGCCTGCTGTACACCAACACCGGCGCCGTCGATCAGGTGCAGGGGTGGGAGTGGGAAGACGGCATCGCCGGTTTTCGCGCCCATGTCGCCGCCAGCGTGCCGGTGCTCCCCCTGCGCCGCGGCAAGGACCTGCGCAAGCGCGATCATCTGTGGGCCCTCGGCTATCCGTCGATGATCGATCATCCGGCCTTCCGCCTGCACCGCGGCTCGCTCGATGCCGAGCGCTATTTCCCCTACCTCTGCCCGTGGGTCATGCAGGGTCATCTGGCCCTTTTTTCAGCCAACGACGGCTACCTCACCGGACGCTGCTATGCGGGCATGGCTGGCGGCCCGGTGCTCGATTCCGACGGGCATGTCGTCGGTGTGATCCTCGATGGCGAGGTCGCCCCCGATCATCCGGCGCTGACGCGGTTTCACCGCCTGATCTGATGGCTGTGAAGGGCTTTCCTGGGCCTTCTCCGGCCGGAAAATCTCGCTGAGCGGTAGCGCCGCGATGGTAGGGAAGCAGCCCATCACCTGCGGCGCTGTCGCACCCGGAAAGATCCGCTTCTCGGTGGCTCGACTTGGCAATCGCTGATGATGGGCGAGCATTCGGCGGCGTCATGATCCGTCATGAGGTCGAGCTCGGCTGCAGGGCGGCCGAGCTCGACATCGCCTCCTCGCCTTTCCCCCTCCGCACGATCGCCGAGTCGCGCCAGCCTGATGAGTCCCTGCGAACCGAACCCACCTCCGTCGCCACCGCGTCCCTGGGATGAGCGGTCTGCCGCTTACGCCGCACGACACGGTGCCGGCTGCGCGCTGGTCCGTTGGAGCCGGCTACAACGGGCGCTGATCCTGACGCCGCTGATCCTGATGGCGCTCGCCATGGGCAGGGATCCACTGGGCACAGCGATCGTCATCAGCTATGTGCTGGCACTGATGTTCCTGATCGCCTTGCTCTTGCGCCTAGTGGCCATGGCGGCGGCGATGGTCCGCGATCCGACCATCCGCATTGCCCCGGCCAGCGGCGATGACCTCCCAAGGTACGCAGTGCTGGTGCCGCTCTATCGTGAGCCCGAAGTCGTACCGGCATTGCTGGCGGCGTTGACGGCACTCGACTATCCGCCAGAGCGCCTGGACATCCAGATCCTCCTCGAAGACGACGATGACACGACCGCGCAGGCTCTGGCGCAGCAGGTGTTGCCCGGGCACATCCGCTGCACTGTCGCCCCTCCGGGTAAACCCCGCACCAAACCGCGTGCGTGCAACGAAGGGCTGGCGCGCGCTGCTGGCGACTGCGAATTCCTGGTCATCTTCGATGCCGAAGACCGCCCCGACACGGATCAACTACGTAAAGCCATCGCCGCCTACCGCATGCTGCCGCCCGAGGTGGTGTGCCTGCAAAGCCGCCTGGCCCACTACAACGCCTGTCAATCGCTGACTGCCGGCTGGTCGGCGGTAGAATACCTGGCGTGGTTCCGCCTTCACCTGCCGGGATTGCAGAGCCTGCGAGCACCCATCCCCCTCGGCGGCACCTCCAATCATTTCCGCTTGGCCGCCCTGCGTGAACTAGATGGCTGGGATCCCTTCAATGTCACCGAGGATTGCGACCTCGGCATGCGCATCGCCCGACGGGGGTGGCGTACCGCCGTTCTCGATTCGACGACCTGGGAGGAAGCGGTCAGCAAACCCGGAGCCTGGGTGCGCCAGCGCTCGCGCTGGGTGAAAGGCTACCTCCAGACCTGGCTGGTCCATTCGCGGGCCGGTGCTTCAGGAAACCTAGGACCTTGGGCGACCCTGTGGCTGGCCGCCACCGTCGGCGGCACGGTCGTCATGCATCTGGTGAATCCTTTCGCCTGGCTGGTGATGCTCGCCTGGTTGGGGATCGGCTGGTCGATCGTTGATATCACCAGCACCTGGTCGCAAGTAACCCTCGGCTTCACTATTGCCCTGGTAGCCGCGAATCTGCTGTTCCTGCTTTCCTATGTCCATGTCTGCCTGCGTGCCGGACGACGCGATCTGCTGGCGGCGGCAACCACCATGCCGGTCGCCTGGCTGCTGCACAGCATCGCCGCCTGGCGCGCCGTGTATGACCTGATCGTGCGCCCGTTCCACTGGGCCAAGACCACCCACGGACAGGCATTGATCGATCGGTTGCCCAGCCCACCGATCACCGCCGCCGCTTCCGGACCACCGAAGAACCTCAGCAAGACGATCTTCGCTGACGGACTTTCGACCCGCAGGTTGCGGCTGATTCCGGTGCTCGCCCTGGCCTTCGGCGTGGTCTTGACGGCCGCGACCCTGCAACGCGCAAATGGCAATATCGAAGACGACGTGCGGCGACAGAACACCTCCTCGACTCCGCCCGTCCTGCCGGTTCAACTGCCGCTGCACAACCAGGGATATCCCGCCTTCAGCCTGGTTGCCGCCATTCCGCAGCCCCCCGATCCCTGGCATGTGGTCGAGGATGCCAGCGCCCCGGCGACCACCTTGAGCGGCCTGCGTCCGGTATTCGCCACCACCTTGACGACGCCGGGCGTGGTCAAGCTGGCCAGTACCCGCTGGCGGAACATCTCCGACTTTTCCCTCCTCGCGGTGGATGCCTGGATTCCCGCGAGCGCTCCCCCATGGATGACGCTTACCTGCTACCTGCGCGATGAAGATCGACACTGGTTCGAGCATACCTCGGAACAACGCCTGCTGCCTGGAGCCTGGACCCGCATCGAGTTACCCTTCGATCGGGAATGGACGGGCCGGGGGCATCAACGCCCCTGGTGCCGCGAACTGCGGGCGCGGATTCCAGAACTGGGATTCCAAGTGGCCGGCGCCACGCCCTGGGCAGGGGAATTACGGCTGGCCAATCTCCGTGGAATAAGCCGGGATGATGGCGGACAGAGGGTGAAGTTGGAACGACTGCAGGCGTTGCCGGCGCGGATCGATCTCATGCAGCGTGCTGAAATGCGCTTCTCGCTGAGTCGGTTGTATGATAATCCCTTCGATCCCGAGGTGGTCGACGTCACCTGCACCTTCACTACCGCCACCGCCACCGCCAGGCACACCGAGGTCGTGCCGGCGTTCTGGGCCCAGGACTACCGCCGTCGACTGGAAGAAGATCATGAACTCACCGAGCCTGTCGGCATCCCCGGCTGGCGGATCCGCTACCGGCCGCGCCGGTGCGGCGACTACACTTGGCACATCGCGGTCAGGGATGCCAGCGGCACGGTGCAACTCGATCAAGGCTCCTTTTCCGTCGCGCCAACCGCCGATACCCCGAGTTACCTCCACCGCTCGCGGGAGAAACCCGAGCTGTTCTGCCTGGATGATGGTTCGACCTTCTGGCCGATCGGACAGAACATCTGCCAGCCGGTAGATCTCCAGCAACCGTTCCCCTATCGCTTCCCCGTCGCTATCGACCAAGGCACCTTCACCTATGACCGGCTTCTCGGCCACATGGGCGAGGCGCGGATGACGTGGGGTCGCATCTGGATGACGCCCTGGGCTTTCGGGCTCGAGGGCCCACCCACGTGGCCGCATTTCCGTGGCCAGGGTCGCTACAACCTGGCCAATGCCTGGCGCCTGGACCACGTCCTTGAAGAGGCCGCACACCAGGGCGTGCGTATCCAACTCACCACCATGCACCAATCCGAACTGGTGCGGGACAATTGCTGGAGGACCTCGTCCTGGAATCCGGCGAATGGCGGCAGCCTGCGCCAACGCAACCAGTTTTTCCGCGATCCGTCGGTGCTGGCGGCCTACCGCATGCGCATGCGCTATCTGGTCGCACGCTGGGGCGATGATCCAACGATCGCCGGCTGGGAATTTTTCGGCGAGGCCAATCTCATGCCCGGATATAAGGAAAACGAGGCTGCACAATGGCACCAGGAAATGGCCGAGTACGTCCGGACCATCGATCATGACCGCCACTTGATCTTCACCCATACTCACAATTGGCAGGACGGCCACGCCCTGTGGGCCCTCGACGGCATCGATATCGTGCAAGGCAATGGCTACATCCGCCCGCCCAACCACACCTCTGATCACCTGCTCAATTTTGATCGCTATCTGGCCGAAGTCGCCCACTACCGCAAGCCGGTGATGATCGCTGAATATGGCGGTCGCTCCGAACAGGGAGCCCCCGATGGCGATTATCTGGAAGCCCAGCTGCACAGCGGCTTGTGGGCCTCGCTGGTGGAGCCGTTCGCGGGTGCGGCGATGCCCTGGTGGTGGGATTTCACCGAAGGCGCGAACCTCTATCACCACTTCCGAGCGCTCGCCGACTTCAACACCGGGATCGACCGCATCCGCCACGACTACCGCCCGGTGCGGCCCTCCGTGGCGGGAGCCGCGGCGGAATGGCGGGCGGCGGGTATGCAGGACGAGACCTCCGGGTTCTATTGGGTCCACCACCAGCGCATCTTCGAGCATTGGCAGCATCCGCCTCTCGGGAGCGGATTCGTCCTGCAGATCAGCGGACTGCGGCCTGGCACCTACCACGTATCATTCTGGAACACCAGCACCGGAGCCAAAACCGAGACCCGGATGGAGTCCGCTTCCGGGACGATGCAGATGCCACTGCCGACGATAGCCGGTGATCTGGGCATCCGTGTCGAACGGGAAGCATCTCCGCCCTAAGAGCCGGTCGGAGGTGGCCGCCATCGTCGGTTCCGCTCTCCGTCCCGACTCAGTCATTGCGCTCGGCGAACGGCTCCCAAGCGGTGGCAATCAGGACCGCGATCAGCGAGCTCACCGGCATACCGACGGCACAGATCAGCGGTCCCCACCATCCCGCTACCGCCGCGCCCACCGCCACGGCGTTGTAGAGGACGGTCGCGGCCAAGAGCAGGCGTTCGCGGCGTTGCAGGCGCTCGCTGGCCAAAAGCAGATCGCTGAGCGCCGCCAGCGGCGCCGCCTCATCGGTGACCACCACATCCGCACAGGCCAGCCCGGCGGCGAGGCCGCCGCGCACCGCCACCGAAAAGCCGGCAGCGGCGAGGGCGGCGGCGTCATTGACGCCATCGCCGACCATCAGCGTCCGGGCATCCACGAGGCGTGCCTTGTCCTCGGGTAACTGCGCCGCCTGTGCGTCGCTGATCGCCAGGGTCTGGGCCACCGCCCGCACCGCCTCGGGAGCATCACCGCTAGCGAGGGTCAGGCGCCAGCCGCGCCGGCGCATCGCCGCTAGCACCGTCGGCGCATCGGGACGGATGCCATCGGTGACGCGGATCTCAGCCACGACGTCGCCAGCGCAGCGTACCACGATGCCGCCGGCACCCGGCCCTAAGGACATCGCGCGGCCCGCCCAGCGCGCCGTGACTCCCCGCCCCGGCAACTCGACGACCTCCTCGACGCTGACCTCCGGGGCCAGGAACTGCTCGCGTACATGGCGCTCGATGGCCAGGGCCAGCGGATGGCGGCATTGCCTTTCGATGGCCAGGATTGCACCTGCCAGCAACGGACGCTCGGCTTCCGGGACCAGCCAGCGCCAGGCGACGACGGTCATCTGTCCGGTAGTCAAGGTCCCGGTCTTGTCGAAGACCGCGGCCGTGATCCCGCGCAGGCGCAGCAGCGCCGCGCCCGAGCGGATCAGCAAGCCGCGCTGGCGGGCGGCGGCAAGCAGGCGCGCGCGCGCCAACGGCAGGGCCAGGCCGATGGCGCAGGGACAGGCCGCCATCACCACCGCCACCGCGCGATCGACTCCCGACCACCAACCGGCGGCCACTGCCAGCAGCACCAGGGCCGCGCCGTACCAGCGCTCCCACCAGGCATCCTCGGCGCCGATCGCGGCGGCCTTACTCACATCCGCGGCCTTGTTGACCTCAGCAGCCATGAGCATCTTGCCCACCCGGCTGTGACTCCCGGTGGCGGCGATGCGCACCGTGCAGGTGCCGGCAACCAGCAGCGTCCCGGCATAGACGGTCTGCCCGCTGGCCAGCGGCTGGGGTCGGCTTTCGCCGGTGAGCACCGCCACATCCACGGCCGCCTCGGGGCTCGCCGCGACCACCACGCCATCGCCACCGAGACGCTGGCCGCGGGCGTACTCGGCATCGCTGTCGAGCGCCGGCACCTCATCGGGAAGTATCCCGCCGAGGTGCGAGGCCTGCACCGCCAGGCGATCCTGGATGCGATGCAAAGCCAGGCGCCCGACCAGCAGCAGGGCGCAGAACATCGCCACCGCATCGGCATAGGTCGCATTCGATCCACGCACCAGGTTTGCCGCCGAAGCGCCCAGCCCGACCGTCACCACCGCCGCCGCCGTCGCATCCAAGGACCAGCGCCCGTGGCGCAGAGCCCGCCCCAGGGCCCGCCACCACGGCCCCACCGCCCAGGTCCCGGCGGGCAGGGCGAGGAGCAGAGCCCCAAGGCCGAAATACCAGCGGAAGCGCGGCTCAAGGTCACCGGTGAGTTCTCCGGCGGCGAGGTTCATCGCCAACTGCATCGAACCCACCGCGCAGGCCAGGGCAATGGCCGCGCGCAGGGCCTCGGCCCGCGCCGCCAAGCGCCGCTGGCGGTCATCGACGGCGCCGGCCCACGGCCGTAGGCGATACCCGAGCTGCGCCGCGAGCGTGGCGATACGCGCCGGATCGGTGCGTGCGGCGTGGTGCACGGTCCGCAGCACGCCACGTCCGACATCGACCTCGGCGCGTTCGATGCCGGGGTCGATAAACGACAGGCGCTCCAGCACCCAGGTGCAGGCCGGGCAGTGCAGGCCCTCGACCGCCCAGGCGATGGCATGACGCCCGCCGCCGAGGTCCGCTGCCACCCGCGCCAGGAACTCCGGCGCGGCCCAAGCGCGGTGCTCGGCGGTGATCGCCGGCACCGGCCGGGGCGCGGCTCCCGCCGCCAGGGCGGCCTCGCGCAGGGCGACGTAGGAACCCAGGCCGCAACGCGATAACACGTCGTGGGCCATAGCGCAGCCATGACAGCAGAAGCGCGCCTGATCCTGGCTCAGCAGCGTGCCGCAATGGACGCAGGCGCTCATGTCCGACAGCCCGGAGCACCGACCGAGAACGCCAGCCACCCCAGCCACGCTCCCGCCACCAGCAGGCCGAGCGCCGGCAGCCAGCGCAGACGCCGGCGCACGCCCGCCAACCACGCCGCCGCTCCCAGGACATGCGCCGCCATCAGGATCGGGGTATTCAGCAGCACCAGGCCGACCATCAGCAGAGCACCGTGCAGCGGGCTGGCGGAAGCCACCGCTAGGCCCAGGGCCCAGATGACGACGGCACAAGGCAGCAACGCCAGGATGATCCCGAGGCAAAAGACCTGCCCGTGACTGGTCGAGGCCGCAGCCCCAGCGCTCCAGCGTTGCACCGCCCGCGCCAGCCATCCCGGCACCTGGGCGCCGACCACTCCCCGACTGAACAAGGATCGCAGTCCCAATCCGATCATCAGCGCCGCCGTCAACCCCAACACCCAGGGCGCATAGCTGCGCAGGGCGAGGATGGCGACCCCGCCCACGCCCCCGGCGAGGGCTCCCAGAAGGGCGTAGGTCACGGCCTTGCCGGTCTGATAGGCAAGCACGCCGCTGAGGCCATGGAAGCGCAGTGCCACCACCAACGGACCGCACATCGCCGGACAATGGCCGAGGACCCAGATCAGACCCTGGGTGGCGAGCACACCATAGAGCTGCGCCTGCAGAGCATCCATGGGCAACACCATACGCCGAATTTGCGGTGCAATACACCATTTCAGGACAAACATATCTCTTTACATTTAAAGCGACCTTATCTATTGGCAGCCATAGCCATGGGCACCGTCTTCCTCCTCACCGGCCTTGCTTGCGTCCTCTTCCTGGTCGGAGCCGTGCTCCTGACCTGGGGGGTGCGGGCCGGCCAGTGGGATGATCTCGATACCCCTGCCGAGCGCATGCTCGGCGATGACCCACCCGCGCCGAAACCTCCGAAGGTACCCCAGCCGTGACCGACTCCACGACGTCTCCGCTCCCGCCACTGGCTCTTGACCCAGTGGCTCTTGACCCAGTGGCTCTCGACAAAGTGGCTCTTGACAAAGTGGCTCTTGACAAAGTGGCTCTTGACACCGTGGCCTACGACAACGCCATCGTCGCCAAGTTCCTCATCGCGACCCTCATCTGGGGCGTGGTCGGCATGCTCGTGGGGGTCATCGTCGCCAGCCAGCTGCTGGTGCCCGGCCTGACGCTGGACATCCCCTGGCTGAGCTACGGCCGACTGCGCCCGCTGCACACCAATGCCGTGATCTTCGCCTTCGCCGGCAATGCGATCTTCGCCGGGGTCTATTACTCGGCGCAGCGCCTGCTGAAGACGCGGCTGTTCTCTGACGCCCTGGGCAACATCCATTTCTGGGGCTGGCAGCTGATCATCGTCCTGGCGGCGGTGACCCTGCCCTTAGGCATCACCACCTCGAAGGAATACGCCGAGCTGGAATGGCCGATCAAGCTGCTCATCGCCGTGATCTGGGTGATCTTCGGCGCCAACCTCATCGGCACCCTGTTCAAGCGCCGTGAGCGGCACCTCTACGTCGCGCTGTGGTTCTACATCGCGACGTGGATCGCGGTAACCCTGCTGCACGTGGTCAACTCGGCGTCGATCCCGGTGACCCTGACCAAGAGCTATTCGTTGTATGCCGGCATCCAGGACGCCCTGGTGCAGTGGTGGTATGGCCACAACGCGGTGGCGTTCTTCCTGACCACGCCGTTCCTCGGCCTGCTGTACTATTTCCTGCCCAAGGCCACCGGTACGCCGATCTACAGCTATCGCCTGTCGATCCTGCACTTCTGGTCGCTGATCTTCATCTACATCTGGGCCGGTCCGCATCATCTGCTGAACTCCAGCACGCCCGAATGGGCCCAGACCCTGGGCGTGATGTTCAGCCTGATGCTGATCATCCCCAGCTGGGGCGGGGCGGTGAACGGCTACATGACCATCTTCGCGAAAGGCGCGCCTTCAGTCCGCCAGAATCCCATCATTTGGTTCTGGCTGGCGAGCATCACCAGCTACGCCATCACCACCTTCGAGGGCTGCATGCTCTCGCTGCGCGACATCAACGCCTTGTCGCACAATACCGATTGGACCATCGGCCACGTGCACAACGGGGCCTTGGGCTGGGTCGGGCTGATGATCTTCGCGATCTTCTACTGGATGGTGCCGCGGATGTGGAAGACCACGCTGTACTCGACCCGCCTGATGAAGGTGCACTTCTGGTTGGCGGTCAGTGGCCTGGTCGGCTATGTCGTAGCGCTGTGGATCGCCGGCATCATCCAGGGCGTCAAGCAGCTGGCCTTCACCGAGACCGGCCATCTCGCGACGACCTCGTTCATGGACATCGTCCATGCCACCGTGCCCTGGTACTGGGTGCGCCTGATCGCCGGCATCCTGTACTTCCTGGGCATGATCATCTGCGCCTATAACCTCCTGCGGACGATCGCCACGGCGCCCAAGATCGCCGATGATGTGGTGCTCGTGGCGCCGTTGCCGGCCGAGCCGCTGATCGTCAAGGACGCCCAAGCCGCCAACGAAAAAGCCGCCAACGAAAAAGCCGCCAACGAAAAAGCCCCCCGCGAATCCGTGCACAGCCTGATCGAGCGCTGGCCGGTGGCGATGCTGGTGCTGGCGACCGTCGCCTTGTCGATCGGCAGCGTCATCGAGATCGTTCCGCATCTCGTGCAGGGCGCCTTCACGCCCCCGATCAGCTCGGTGAAACCGTATACTCCGCTCGAACTGCACGGCCGTGACCTGTACATCAAGGAAGGCTGCAGCGGCTGCCATACGCAGCTGATCCGTACCCTGCGCGCCGAGACCGAACGCTACGGCCATTACACCATGCCCGGCGAACACGTCTACGATCGTCCGTTCCTGTGGGGCAGCAAACGCACCGGCCCGGATCTCGCCCGCGAAGGCGTCCTGCGCCCGAGCGCGGCCTGGCATTACGCGCATCTGGTCAAACCCAGTGCGGTCTCGCCGGGCACGATGATGCCGGCCTACCCCTGGCTAGCCCAGGACGACATGGATCTGTCGACGCTCTCGGCCAAGCTCGACGTGCTGGCGGCACCGCCACTGTACACGCCCTACACCAAGGTCGAGATCAGCACCGCTATCGAGCTGGCACGCGCCCAAGCGCAGCTGGTTGGCGCGGAATTGCGCAAGCAACCTGAATACGCCAACGTTCCCGACCTCGAGAACAAGGACATCATCGCCGTCATCGCCTATCTGCAGAGATTGGGTACCGATCTCGGCAAGGGTGAACCGACCGCAGGAGACCAGTGATGTTCCGCCAATTCCTCGGCCCCCAGGCACCCTTGTGGATCGGCTACCTGGCGACCATCGTCACGGTCTTCTCCTCGGCGGTGTTCGGCCTCGTGCTGTGGTATGTGGCCAGCGATCGGCGCCGGCCGTACCGTGAGCGCATGAGCAACCTTCCTCTTGATGATGGCCAGGAGTCCCGCCATGTCTGAGCTGCCCCCGAAGCCACCCTCCACAGATGACGAAGTACCGCTGCTACCGCATGATTTCGACGGTATCCGCGAAGCCGACAATCCCATACCACTGTGGTTCACGGTGTTCTTCTGGCTCACCGTCCTGTGGGGTGCGGTGTACTTCCTGCACTACACCATGGGACCCGGCAATATCGGAGCCCTGGCGTGGAAACGCGACGACATCGCCCTGCAGGAGCGCAAGGCGGCGCACGCCAGCGGTCCGCTCACGGAAGAGCAGCTGCGCGGTCTCAGCAACAACCCAGAGCGCATCGCTCTCGGTCAGAAGCTGTACCTCTCGGCCAATTGCGCGACCTGCCATGGCCCGGAGGCCCTCGGCGCAGTCGGTCCCAATCTGCGTGATCGCTTCTGGATCCACGGCTCGAACATGGCACAGATCGCCGACGTCCTCACCAATGGCGCCAACAACAACGCCATGCCCGCGCAGAAGAACCTCCTCGCCGGCGATGACATCACCAACCTGACCATCTATGTCGTGTCCTTGAATCGTGCCGGGCTGAAAGACGGCAAAGCCATCGATCCGGCGCGCGAACTCCCGGCCCCGATCACCTACTGATGGCCCTTACCTCGCGGACCCTGCCGCTGCTCGCCGCCGGCGTGGTCCTCGCCGGCATCATCCCCAGCGTGGTGATGCTGGTCCTCGCTCGCGGCCTGCATATCGCCAAGGTCGATGATCGTCCGTATGTGGTCTCTTCGACCATCGATACCGATCGCCGAGCGGTGGCCAGCCTGCGTGCGCGCGGCTTCAGCTATGCGACCGCCGTCAACGGCGACGAGATCATCATCACCCTGCAGGGTCCGGTACCCGCACCGATAACGGTGGTCCTGCAACGACCAGATGACGTCAGCGCCGATCAGCGCCATGCCTGGGTGACGACTACGGAACCCCTGCGCCTGCGTCCAGGACGCACCGGGCCCTGGCATGTGCGTCTGGAAGGCTTCGTTGATGGCGTCGGCGTGCGCCTGGGCGATACCGCCATCGACCTCGGGAAGTGATCGATGCTCTCGCAAACCGCTGAATACGCCCTGCGCGCCGTGGTCCACCTCGCCCGTCATCCGGGCGAGCCGTGCACCGTCGACTCGATCGCCAGGGCGACCAAGGTGCCACTGAGCTACCTCGCCAAGATCATGCAGCAGCTCTCGCGTGCCGGCCTGACGTCCTCGCAACGCGGCCTGCATGGCGGCTTCATCCTCAGCAAGGATGCAGCGGCGATCTCGCTGTTCGAGCCGGTCGATGCCGTCGATCCCTTCCGCCGCATCCTGAGCTGTCCGATGGGCATCCCCGAGCACGGCCAAGGCCTGTGCTCGCTGCACAAGGAACTCGACGCGACCCTCGAGAGCGTCGAAAAGCGGCTACGCGCGACCTCGATCGCGGAAATGCTCGCGGTCAGCGGTCGTCCGCTGTGCCCAGTCCCCCTGCTTCCCCTGCCTGCCAAAAAAACCACCGACAAATCCCTCGCCGGCTGAGCGTCATCGACTCAATGCCGGAGAGCGCTGGGTGAGCGCCACCGCCAAGCGCCGGGGGATGAGGCGCAGACCCACGATCGCCAGCTTCTTGGCGAGGCCGGGGATGGCGACGCTTGCCGAGGTAGAACGCCCGCAGCGCAGAGCCGGCGACGGCGATCGGAGGCGTGAACAGCCCCTGGATCACCTGCCAACTCCACGCCTAAGCGGCTCTTTTCCGAGAGATGCCGAGCCATGCCGAGACATGCCGAATTAGCTTACAATCCGGCCAGGGTCTCGCGCACATTGGCCAACTCGACCTGCTCCTTAAGCACTAATTCACGGGTCTCGACCACCTGGGTGGCCGGAGCACGCGCCAGGTAGTCGGCGTTTTCCAGGCGGCTGAGTTTGCCGTTGATGCTCTTTTCGAGACCCGTGACGCGCCGCGTGAGCTGCTCGCTGAGCTTGGCGATGTCGGCGATGCCACTCACCGGGATATGGATCTTCATCCCCCCCACCGCCGTGCTCACGCTCGCCGCCGGCTTGCTGCCGCTGGCGGCGATGGTCAGCGCCGAGAGATTGGCGCGATTGCTGACGAACTCGCGGTTGGCTTCGAGGAGCCGGCGCTCGGCGTCCACCGGCGCATGGATCTCGACGGCGAGCTGGATGCCATCGCCGAGCTGCAGCAGATTGCGCGCGTTGCGCACCGCCACGACCACCGCCTGGAGCTCGCCCATCTCGCGGCCGAGGTCGGGATTGCGATGCGCGGCCACCGGCTCGGGCCAGGCATCGGTCATCAGGTAGGTGCCCGACCACGGCGTGCCGCCGGTGGTGCCCTGCAGCTGCTGCCAGAGGAATTCGGTGATGAAGGGCATGCCCGGATGGAGCAGGCGCAGCACCTGATCGACGCAGAACGACAGCACCCGTCCGGCATCGGCGGCTTCGCTGCCGCCCTGCTTGAACTGGCGCTTGGCCCACTCGAGGTACCAGTCGCAGAGATCGTCGCGGAAGAAGCGGTAGGCGCCGTTGGAATAATCGTTGAAGCGGAAGGCAGTCAGGGCCTGGGTGCAGGCCTCGGTGGTCTGCGCCAGGCGCTCAAGGATCCACTGCTCGGCGAAACCCAGCTGCGCCGGCACCAGGTCGTCGGCGCGGACCGCCGCTGGCAAGGGCCGCTCGTTGAGGTTCATGAGCAGGAAGCGCCCGGCATTCCACACTTTGTTGGCAAAATTGCGGCCGGTCTCGAACTTCGCCGGCGAGAGCTTGAGGTCCTGGCCCTCGGTGGTCATGTCGAGCAGGGTGTAGCGGATGGCATCGGCACCGTAGCCCGGGCACTGGTAGTCCTTGCCGAGGTAGTTCTGCGTGCCGCCATCGATCATGATGATCGGATCGATGCCGTTGCCGAGCGACTTCGACATCTTCACGCCGCGCTCGTCGAGCACCGTGCCATGGATGTAGACGTCGCTGAAGGGCTTCTGGTCGAGGGCGAAGCACGAGGCCATGACCATGCGCGCGACCCAGAAAAAAATGATGCCTCTATCAGTCACCAGGGTCGAGGTCGGGAAATAACGCGCCAGTTCGGGGGTCTGCTCCGGCCAACCGAGAGTCGAGAACGGCCATAGCGCCGAGCTGAACCACGTATCGAGAACATCGGTCTCTTGGGCGAGCGCGGTCCCCGCGCAATGCTCGCAGGCGGTCGGCGTGGTCACCGCCACGGTGTATTTTCCGCAGCTCGCGCAGCGCCACGCGGGAATGCGATGGCCCCACCAGATCTGCCGCGAGATGCACCAGTCGCGGGTGTTCTCCAGCCAGTGGGCATAGACCTTGGTCCAGCGCTCGGGGTGGAATTCGACGCCGCCGGGATGGTTGTATTCGAGGGCCTTCTTGGCCAACGAATCCATCTTCACGAACCATTGTTCGGTGACCATCGGCTCGATCGGAGCATTGCTGCGATAGCTATGGCCGACGGCATGCTTGATCTCGGTACTGCCGAGGAGCACGCCGGTGGCCTCGAATTCCCTGAGCAGCGCCTTGCGCGCCGCAAAGCGTTCGAGCCCGGCGAACTGCGCGCAGTCCTTGGTCATCGTGCCATCGAAATCGATGACGCGGATCAGTGGCAGGTTGTGGCGCTTGCCGAGCTCGTAGTCGTTGGGGTCGTGCGCGGGGGTGATCTTCACCGCCCCCGAACCCTTTTCGGGATTGGCGTAGCTGTCGGCGACGATGGGGATCTCGCGGCCGATGATCGGCAGGCGCACCATCTTGCCGATGAGGTGTTGATAGCGCGCATCATCGGGATTGACGGCGACGGCGGTGTCGCCAAAGAAGGTTTCAGGGCGCGTGGTCTCGACCGTGATCGAGCCGCTGCCATCGGCGAAATCGTACTTCAGCGCCCATAAAAAGCCCTGCTTCTCGATGACTTCGACCTCGTCATCGGCAAGCGCGGTCTTCTGCACCGGGCACCAATTCACCATGCGCGTGCCGCGATAGATCAGGCCCGCCTCATAGAGCTTGGTGAACTGCACGCGCACGGCGTGCGACAGGCCCTCGTCCATGGTGAAGCGTTCGCGCGACCAGTCGCACGACGAGCCGAGCTTGCGCAGCTGCTGGGTGATGGCGCCTCCGGACTGCTCCTTCCACGCCCACACGCGCTTGAGGAAGGCTTCGCGGCCGAGACCGTCGCGAGTGAGCCCTTCGGCCTGGATGTGCTTGACCACCACCGATTCGGTGGCGATGCCGGCATGATCGGTGCCGGGCTGCCAAAGGGTGTCGTAGCCCTGCATGCGCCGCCAGCGGATGAGGGTGTCCTGCAAGGTGTTGTTGAGCGCGTGGCCCATATGCAGCACGCCGGTGACATTCGGCGGCGGAATGGCGATGGTGTAGCTCGGCTTGCCGTCGCGCCTTCCGGCCCCGGCCTTGAAGCAACCAGCGTTTTCCCAGCGCCGATAGACATCGGCTTCGACGGTGGCGGCACTGTAGGACGACGGCAGATCAAGCGGCATGGGCAACCTCGCGGCGTAACAGCGTAGGACTCTCGTCGAGGAGTGAAGCGCTCACGTGAGCTTTGTCGTGAGCTTTGTCGTGACTTTGGGCAAAGGCGCCCACAGTCCCGCCCGTCCAAGGTGCCCCAGGCTGTTGATCAGCGCTGGGGATAATCGGGAAGCCGGTGGCCTCGCATGCGAGGGAATCCGGCACTGACCCGCAACGGTGACTGGGGACTGACTGGCAATAACCACTGCTAATTCATCAGCGGGAAGGTGCCAGAAGGGCTGATCCAGGAGTCCGGAGACCGGCCTTGGCCACGCATGGTTGCCCTCGGGAGCTGGGGCACGACTGCTGCCGGCTTTCCTTTGAAAAGCCGGCAGTGGTCGCAGCTCTACCGGTAATCAGGTGTGCTCGTGGAGCGCGGTGCTTCCACGGGTCGTTGCCCTCTGCCCGGAGACGCCCCATGCGTCGTGTGGTTCCTACCCTCCTGCTGGTCGCCAGCGCGACCAGCACTTATGCCGCCGAGGCCGCTGAGGCCGCTGAGGCCGCAAAAACCCCGGAGACCCCCGAAAAGGGGATCCCGCTGATCGTCACCGCCGATCGCCACCCCACGGAAGCCTGGCGCTCGACCGCCACCACCGCCGTCGTCACCTCTGACGATGACCGTGAACGCGGCTACACCAGCAACCTCACCGAACGTATCAACGGCCTGCCCGGGGTCAGCGCCCTGGGCGTCGGAGGCGGGGTTGACGGCGGCATCTCGAGCATCCGCATCCGCGGTGCGAATTCCTACGATACGCGCATTCTGCTCGATGGGATCCCAGTCATCGATCCGACTGGCACCCAGGGCCAGGCCAACACCGCGTTCATCGATGGCTCGGGCATCACCAGCATCGAAGTCGTCAATGGCGCCCAGAGCGGGCTCTATGGCAGCAATTCCGGCGGCGGCGTGGTCAATCTGCTGACGGTACGCCCGACGGCGGTACCGACTACGACTGCGCGCATCGAAGCCGGTTCGTTTGGCACCGCGCGCGTGAACGGCACCACCACCGGTCCCCTCGGTGAATCCTTCGGCTACGCGGTGGCGGTGGGCGCCATGCACAGCGATGGCATCTCCAGCGCCAGCCTGCCGGAAGACCACGGACGCAGTGCCGATCACGAGCGCGATCCGCTGAATCGCCTGGGGGTCACCGCCCGCGTCGAAGCCCGTCCGGCACCGGGAACCACGCTCTACGTCGGTGCCCGTGGCGATCTTTCGAATCAGGATTTCGACGCCGGCTTCCCCACCGATCCGGAGGACGCCAGCGCCGACAATAAGTTCCGTTCGCTGCGCGGCACCGCCGGCGGTGCGGTGGAGATAGAGAAGACGTCATTCAGTGCCGACGCCGCCCACACCGCCAGCAAGCGCGTCTACGACACCGCCGGCTATGCCGCCGACTACCGTGGCCGGGAGGACTACCTCGCCGGCAAGGTCACCATGCATGTGCTCTCCCCCGGCAGCCGGCGAGACTGGGCCGTCGATCGTGTCGATCTGACGCTCGGCGGCGATGTCCAACGCGATCAGGCCACGATCAGTGACGGCAGTCCTGAATTCTCCGAGAGCGCGGCATTGACCGGCGGCTGGGCCCAGGCCCTGATTGGCGATCGCTATGTAGAAGCTAGCGTCAGTGGGCGCATCGACCACCACAGCCAGGAAGGCGACAATGGCACCTGGCGCTGCGGCTTGGCGGTTTTCCCGATCGACGAGATCAAACTCCATGCCGCGCTCGGTACCGGCTTCCGCGCCCCCAGCCTGTATGAGTTGTATGATCCTTTCGCCGGCAATCCCGCACTCGCAGCCCAGCGTTCACGCAGCAGCGAAATCGGTCAAGAGACCCGCCTACCGGGCGGCTTGACGTTCTCGAACGTGGTCTTCCGCACGGACTACCTGCAGTCTATCGATTACGACTTTTCCACCAATGCGTACGCCAACACCGGGGCCTACCATAGCGATGGCGTCGAAAGCGCCCTCGCCTGGAAGCCGGAAGCCAGCGGTCCCCGCGTGCTAGTCGCATGGACCTGGCAACACGCGAATCCCGACAGCGAGGCCCACCTGCTGAACATTCCTCGTAACCGCGTGGTGGTGCAGTCGGCGTGGTACTTCGACAAAGCCTGGGCTTCCCTGCGACTCGACGCCGTCAGCAGCCGTCCCTTCGGCCAGGAGCTGCCTGGCTATGCGCTGTTGGGTGCCGCTGTCGGCTATACCATCGATCGCACCTGGGAGGTCTACATGCGCGGCGAGAACCTGACCAACACCGCCTATGAAGTGAAAGCTGGCTATGCAACACCGGGAGCTTCCGGCTACGGTGGCGTGACGGCGACCTTCTGATGCGACTGTGGACGATCCTCGGTGCTGCCCTGGTGCTCGCCCTGGCCCTCGGCCTGGGCCTCGGTCACGGCTCGCTCGCGGATGCAACGAGCCGTGGCGTGTTCCTTGAGCTGCGCGGCCTGCGCGTGGTCTGCGCCGGCCTCGCCGGGGCCGCCCTGGCCATCGCCGGGGTGCTCATGCAGGGGCTCTTCCGCAATCCGCTGGCGAGTCCGTCGGTGCTCGGCACCACCGCTGGGGCCGCGCTCGGCGGCCAGGCGGTGCTGCTCGGCCACGCCGCCCTCGCCGGATTCTTGCCCTGGTGGCTGGCGGCCGAGATGGTCTTGCCCCTGGGCTGCCTGAGCGGTGCCGCCGCCGCCTTGGCGCTGCTGCTGGTGGTCGCCCGCGCAGTGCAGCAGCGCGGTGGCGATCAGACCCTCGGCGTGCTGCTCACCGGCTTCCTCTTGTCATCAGCGTGTGCCAGCGTCGCCGCCCTGCTCACCTGGCTGGCGCAGGCCAACTGGGAGATCGGGCGCATGCTGGTGGCTTTTTCCCTCGGTGGCGTCGACGGCAAGGGCCTGCGCCACGTCGCCCTGGCGACGCCCTTGGTGATCATCGGCGGCCTCGCCGCCTGGGCCTGGGGCCGGCAACTCGATGTGCTGCTGGCCGGTGATGACGAGGCCGCCGCCCTTGGCATCGAGGTCCGCAGCGCGCGCTTCTGGATCCTCGCCTGGACTGCCGTACTCACCGCCGCCGCTACCGCCATCGGCGGTGGCGTGGCTTTTGTCGGCCTGATCGTGCCCCATGCCCTGCGCCCCTTCACCGGCGTCAGCCATCGCCGGCTGATCCCCTCCGCCGCCATCGGCGGCGCGGCCTTCGTCATCGCCTGCGACGCGCTCTGCCGCATCGCCCCGGGCGGAGAACTGCCCCTGGGAGTGGTCACCGGGCTGATCGGCGCCCCGGTCTTCGGGATCCTGGTGCTGCGCCTGCACCGTACCTGAAAAAATCGGCTCTTCCGGCTGTTGTGTGGGAGGGTTTTCAGTGCCAGATTGAGCACCACATCACGCTTTGCCAAGACCAAAAATCGCGCGTTATTGGTCTCCAGGTACAGCCGCATTGCGCGCTGCCCATCCGACCAACCCAGCCACTGCTCGCGGCCTGACCGGTGACTGCAGCCAGAACTCCAGCCCAGGCACGCAAGCTAGGCACCATCAGCACTCACAGCCACATACCGAATCTGCTCACCAACCATCCCGTTGCTCTGCCAATAATGCTTCTCGACCATCATCCGCTGCCAGCGGTCATGCTCATCACTACGAATAGGACGGACGCCCAGTGTGCATAGATCAAGGACGTCGGATATGATGAAAGTGATAGAAATATAAATAAAAAAATAAAAAAATAAAAATAAAAATAAAAATAAAAATAAAGTTGCACTTGTTTAGACTGCAAGGCGGTATCTCTTTTTAAATCGGATTTAAGTGGTGGCTTGAGTCGCCCTGATGGTTAGCCGGCCGCGATAAGGGCTGCGATCG
>JBILBP010000168.1:0-6182 GCA_044353645.1 Planctomycetota bacterium
GTCGTACGGCATCTCCGATGCTGGCAAAACGGTCGGATAGCTCTCGCTATCCGACTGCCTTTCCGATTTGGATCTACCTCATTATACCTTGACCATCCTCGGGTGCCTCCCTCTCTGGCAGAGTCCTGGCACAACATTCGACTCAGGCTTGGACGATGCCGCCGCCGGCAGCGGCCTGCTGGCCGCCTTCGGGAGCTTGCAGCATCATCCGACCCGGCTCGAAGGGGATCAGCGGTAGGTTAGCATGCATCGCAAGGTTGTTGATCTGGGCCATGATCTTGCCGGCGCCGAGCACCAGGAGATTGGCGAAGAACGGGTGATTTTGATGCTTCGCCGGCTCGAAACTGGACTCGGTGGTGAACAGGAAGCGCCAGCCACCACGAGCGAAGGGCTGTTCGTTCTCGCTCAAGGCAAGCTGGAATGCGACGATCGCCGTATGCATGGTGCCATCAGGACTCGACGGCAGGAAGTGCAGTTGGCCACCGGCTTTGATCTCGTTCTTGCCTTCTTTGTTGCTCGGCTGCTGGAGCATGATGCCGTCAAGGAAATCGCGGCTGATGTCGAATTGCATGGGATGTTTTCCGCACAGGGGTGGATCGGCCGAACGCTGTAACCCCTTTCGTCAATCCCGCAATGCAGTTGCGAAGCTTCCACGACGAGCAGGATCACGCCCCCCCGGCGCAAGCCGTGGCTGTCCGTGCCTACTTCTGTAAGCGAGGTCATTGCTGTGAAAGGTTTCCCCACCAGTCACGTCTATGGCCCGTGAACGTTCCGACCCCGTGAGGATCTCATGACTGACGTGCCCAACCAGGCCGTACCCGCCTCCACCCCTGGGCGCACCGCGCTCATCGAGGCGGATGGTTTGTGCAAATATTACGGTAATTTCACCGCCGTCGAAAATGTCTCGTTCCAGGTCCCGGCGGCCTCGGTGACAGCCTTCCTGGGGCCCAACGGCGCCGGCAAGTCGACGACCATGAAGATCCTCACCGGTTTTCTTGCACCCAGTGCCGGTAGCGCGCGCATCGCCGGCTTCGATGTCGCGACCCAGCGTCTCGAAGCCAGCCGGATCCTCGGATACTTGCCTGAAAACGGCCCGCTCTATCCCGATATGACGCCGCACAGTTATCTGCGCTATGCCGGCGAGGTCCGCGGTCTGGGCGGCACCAAGCTGAAAGAAGCCCTCGATCGCGTCGCCAGCCAGTGCCGCGTGGAAGAGGTCTGGCACAAGCCGATCCGCAAATTGTCGAAGGGTTTCCGCCAGCGCGTCGGTCTGGCGCAGGCGATCCTCCATGATCCCCAGGTCCTGATCCTCGATGAGCCGACCTCTGGCCTCGATCCCAATCAGATCCAGCTGGTGCGCGAGCTGGTCAAGGTCCTGGCCAAGGACAAGACCATCCTGCTTTCGACGCACATCCTCCAGGAAGTCGAAGCCATGGCCGATCGCGTGGTTCTGATCTGCGACGGCAAGGTCCAATTCCAGGGCACCCCGGCCGAGCTTGATGCCGGCAAGGGTCTCGATGCCCGCTTCCGCGAACTGACGAAAGGAGCCGCAGCATGAGCGCCGCTCTGAATCCCGCCGCGCTCAGCGCGGTGATGCGCCGCCAACTGTGGAGCCTGCTCGGCAATCCGCTCGGCTATGTCTTCATCCTCGCCTTCGTGCTCGCCGCCGGGGCGACACTCTTTCTCTTCCAGGGCGATAAGTATTTCGCCCGCAACATCGCCGATCTTGGGCCGTTGTTCACGGTCATGCCGCTGTTCCTGGTGGTCCTCCTGCCAGCCTTGGCGATGGGTGCGTGGGCGACCGAACGCGAACAGGGTACTGAGGAACTGCTCCTGACCATGCCGCTGTCGATCCTTGACGCGCTGCTTGGCAAGTATCTGGCGGTGGTGACCTACTTCACCATCGCCCTGGTCTGCAGCCTGTCGAACGTCATCGTCCTCGCTTGGCTTGGTACCCCCGACTGGGGCTTGGTCTTCGCCAACTATCTCGGCTGGTGGTTTGCCGGCCTGGCCTTCGCGGCTCTCGGCCTGCTCGCCAGCGTCTTGGTCTCGATCCCCGCCATCGCCTTCGTCGTCGGCGCGATCTTCAGCGGCATCGCCCTGTGGGCTGCCGCCGGTCTCGACTGGTTCGATGCCTTCAACCGTGGCGTCGTGCCATTGGGGAATGTCAGCGCCGCCCTGGCCCTGGTTATCGCCGCCCTTGGCACCGCCACCCTGCTACTCGCCAGCCGCCGCTGGCGCCCGAGCAACAACGGGCAGGTGGTCGCCCAAGTACTGTCGCTGATCTTCGGCTTGGCCCTGCTCGCCAACCTCTCCCGCGGAGCGGTGAAGTTCGGCGTCGACGCCGACGTCACCAGTGAAGGTCTGGCCTCGATCTCTGACACCGGTGCATCGATCCTCGGCGAAGTCCAGGAGCCAGTCCTGATCACTGCCTTCATCAGCGCCGAGCTGCCCAATGAGCTGGCCTTGAAGGGCAAGGAAGTCATCGACAAGCTCAAGGCCCTCGAACGCGTGCATCCCGGCCGCATCATGGTCGACATCAAGCGACCCAAGGATGCCCTCGATGCCCTCGGCGCGATGGCCAGCCGCGAGTTCAACCTCAAGCCCCGCAAGCAGGTGGTCGACACCGTTTCGGGCAAGGAGAATGCGGATGTCTTCCTCGGCGCCGCCGTCACCTCTGGTGGCAGCACCCAGCTCATCGACTACTTCGATCCGGGCCTCTCGGTCGAATACGAACTGATTCGTGCCGTTCGCGCCGTGGCTGCGCCCAAGAAAAAGGTCCTCGGCATCGCTGCCACTGACCTCGACATCAATGGCGGATTCGACTACCAGAGCGGGTCGATGACCCAGTCCTGGGAGATCGTCAACGAGTGGAAGAAGCAGTACGAGGTGCGCGTCGTCAACCTCGATTCCGCGGTCGCCGCCGAGGTCGATGTCCTGGTGGTGCCGCAGCCCTCAACCTTGACCCAGCCGCAGATCGAACGTCTGCATGAGTACATCTGGAACGGCCGCGCGGCCCTGCTGCTCGAAGATCCGCTGCCGTACTTCTCGGCTGCCCAAGGGCGCATGGACCTGATCCCCGGCCAGCCCAAGAAGGGTGGCAATCCCAACGCCGGGCCCGATGCCGGTGGTCCGCAGAAAGGCAACATCCAAGCCATCTATCGTGGCCTTGGCCTTGATTTCGATCTCGGTGCGGTGCTCTGGTCAGACTACAATCCGAGCCATGAATTCGCTGGCCTGATTCCGCCGAACTTCGTGTGGACGAGCAGCGACCAGGATGGCGTGGCGCGCAACAACACCGCCACCACCGGCATCAGCAGCTTGCTGATGCCGTTCCCCGGCCAAATCCTGATCGCCAAGGACAAGCCCGCCGCCCTGACGGTGACGCCATTGTTCACCCCCACGCCGCACGTCACCTGGGGTCGTGACCTGATCAGTGACATGTTGCAGCCGTCGATGTACGGTGGTGCCCCGCAGCTCAAGGAGCCCAAGCACACCTTCAGCGGTGATCGTAACCAACCGTCACCGATGGCGGTCGAAGTCAGCGGCACGATGGCCTCCGTCTTCCCGGTAATCGATCCCAATGCCAAGCCGGCGGACAAGAAGGCTGATGACCTAAAAACTGATGACAAGGCGCCCGCCGCCGAGCCAGAAAAGAAGGTCGGTGTCGCTTCCGCTAAACCGGTGCACGTGATCGTGGTTGCCGACGTCGATTTCGTGAACAACGAATTCTTCTCGTTCTACCGCAATTCGGGTGGGCGCTTCAACGAGGATAACCTCAAGTTCTTGCTCAACCTTCGCAACGTGCAGCTCGCCGCCAATGCCGTCGATGCCCTGTTCAACGACAAGGCCTTCCTCGAACTGCGCAATCGTCGCCCCGAACGTCGACCGCTGAAGCGTCTGGAAGACCAGCTCCTGGTGACCCAGGACGTGCTGCGACGGGCCGATCAGACGGCCACCGTCGAAGCCGAATCCGCGAGCAAGACCGCCCAGCAGTCCTTTGATGCCGAATTGGCCAAGATCGATGCCCGCAACGATATCGACGAGAACGCCAAGGCCCACGAAAAGACCATGATCCAGATCCGCGAACAGCGCAAGCTCGACCTCGCGGTGGCGGCCGTCAATCAGGCCAAGGAAGCGCGTATGCGCGATGCCAAGATCGAACAGCGCCGAGCCCTCGACGGCTATCGCGATCGGGTGAAATGGTTAGCCATCGGCGTCCCGGCAGCGGTCCTCGCCCTGCTCGTGCTGATCGTCTTCCTGCGTAAAGTTGCTGCTGAATCCGCCCACATTCCCACCTCCCGCAAGCGCGCCTGAAGGAGCTGACCCATGCGACTCCCGATTGTTCTTGGCGTTCTCGCCATCGCCACGACCCCCCTCTGGTTCTACCATCCCGGTGGCCAAGCTACCGCCGAAACCACCACCGCCAAAACTTTCGGCGACATGGTGCCGGCGGAATCCGTCGCCAGTCTGCGGGTGGCGACCTGGGACGAGGCTACCAGCGCCGCTCAGGTGCTCGAAGTGAAGAAGTCTAATGGGGTGTGGGCCATCCCCAGCCATTTCGACTTCCCCGCTGACGGCAACACCCGCGTCACCAAGGCTGCCGTCGGCTTCCTCGGCGTTGAGCGTGGCCGCGTCATCACCACCGATGAAAAGCGCTTCGAAGACCTCGGCGTGCTCGATCCGCTCGATCCCGCCAGCCTGACCAAGAAGGGCCAGGGCAAACGCGTGACCATGACTGATGCCAGCGGCAAGACGGTGGTCGATCTCATCGTCGGCAAGTATGTCGAAGGCGCCCAGGGCCTCTACTACGTGCGTGAAGCCGCCGGCAAGGAAGTGACCACGGCGAAAGTCGATCCGTGGGAGCTCTCGACCAAGTTCGTCGATTACGTCGAGACCGATCCGTTCAAGATCGCCAAGGACGACATCCGTTCGGCGGCGATCGCCGATTACTCGGTAGACGAAGCCGCTGGCAGCGTCGTGCCGCGCAGCGAGACCAGCTTTTTGCGTACCGAGGCCGGGCAGGATTGGGTCGCTGATAGCAAGACCGCCGTCCCCGCCGACAAGCGCGTGGCGAAGACCGCGATCGACAATCTCGTCAACGAGATCAACAGTCTACGCCTCGTGGGCGTACGTCCGTACGCCAAGGAATGGCTGCAGGCACGCGGCTTCTACCTGACCAAGCAGGGGCTCTACGGCAACGAGGGCTCGCTGGCGATCACCACTAAGGATGGCCTGAAATACTGGCTGTTCTTCGGCGAGTTGGCGTTGGATGACGCGGCCGATAAGGCTGCCGAGAAGCCCAAGGCTGACGCTAAGAGTGAGCCCCAGTCCGACGACAAGAAGGGCAACAACCGCTATCTGGCGGTGTTCGTTCAGTACGACGAGAAGGCCGACGAAGTCAAAGCGGCGGCTGACAAAGCGGCTGCCGAGAAGGCCGCCACGGCCAAGCCCGAGGACGCGAAGCCGGTCGAGGACAAGAAGACCATTTCCGGGGCCAAGCGCGCCGAGCTGGCGCAGAAGCGCTTCTCGCAGTTCTTCTACGTGATCAGCGACGAGACCTTTAAGAAGCTGCGTCCGGCGTTGGAGACCCTCTTCGAAGCCAAGCCCGCCGAGCCCATGGCCGGTACCACCGGCAAGACCAACAGCGTGTGGCTCGACGAGCACAGCAAGCAGCCGGGAGTGAGCGTCACCGCCTCGGGTCTGCAATACGAGGTCCTCGCCAGCGGCCCGGCCACTGGTGTCAGTCCCACCGATGCACAGCAGGCGGAAGTGAAGTACAAGGGCACGCTCATCGACGGCGCCGAATTCGACAGCACCAAGGGTGATGCGACGGCGACCTTCGGCGTCACCGGCGTGATCAAGGGCTGGACTGAAGCACTGAAGCTGATGAAGCCCGGTGATAAATGGAAACTCACGATTCCACCAGCCCTCGCCTATGGAGAGGCCGGCAGTCCGCCGAAGATTGGCGCCAATGCGATCCTCCAGTTCGAGATCGAACTGCTGAATGTCAAGTAAGCTTTACCCAAAGTCGTCTGAAAAAGTCGTCTGAAAAAGTCGTCTGAAAAAGTCGTCTGAAAAAGTCGTCTGAAAAAGTCGTCTGAAAAAGTCGTCTGAAATGGTACCAGCCGCAGGGATTCCTGCGGCTGCTTTGAGGCTCTCATGCCGGTCCTCAGACAGCT
>JBILBP010000169.1:0-6178 GCA_044353645.1 Planctomycetota bacterium
CTACAACGGCACCTTGTTCCTGGTCAGCCACGATCGCACCTTCGTCGAGCGCATCGCCACCCAGGTGATCGAGGTCAAGGACGGTCGCGCGACCTTGTTCCCCGATGGTTACGCGGCCTATTGCTGGCGCCTGGAATCCGAAGCCCGCTCCGAGACCGGCGCTCCGGCGCCGACCAAGACCGCCGATGCCGGCAAGGCCGCGGCCAAGCCGGTCAGCGCCCAGGACACCCGCGATGCCGGCAAGCGCATCAAGGGCGTCGAACGCGACCTCAAGCGTCTCGATGAGCGGAAGAAGCAGCTCGAAGCGCTGCTCGCCAAGAACCCCGCCGTCTATCAGGAGGCGGAAGCCCTCGAACTCGCCGAGGTCCAGGCCAAGATCGCCGCCTGCGAAGAGGAATGGCTGGGCCTTTCGGAGATCATCAACCGCTGAGCTAGGCGAAGAGCTCGGGCAGGCGCACCCATTCGACGCCGGGCGTGGCGTTGATGCGCGTGAGCTTGGCCTCGAAGGCGAGCCAGTCATCCTCGGTGATGAACTCGTAGGAATGGCCCCAGAACCAGAACACCCCATCGGCGGCGCGCACGCGTTCGAACACCGCCCAGAAATCCTCGGCGAGATGAAAGGTGCTGGTCGGCTGGGCCATGCGCTCGGGCGCGGCGAGCACGTCGGGGGCCGTGCGGCAGGTCCGCGCATAGGTGTGGCCGGCGGCCTGCACCGCCGCCATGATGCGCTGATCGTAGTCACCGAAAGGATAGGCGAAGCCGGTGACGGAAGCCTCGAAGAGCTGTTCGAGACGGTCGCGGCCCTCGCGGATCTCACGCTCCACCTCGGCATCGGCGAGGGTCGGGAGATGCGGATGGGTGTCGGTATGGTTGGCGATGTCGAAGCCCGCATACACGGTCGTCAATTCCGTCCGCGACAATTTCCACACCGCCTTGGTCTCGCGATAATTCCAACCGAAATAGCGCTCCGTGCGGATCAGGCCGGGATTGAGATTGAAGCTCGCCGTCGCCCCATGTCGGCGCAGCAGCGCGCAGAGCCGGAGGTCGTCGAGGTTCCCATCATCCCAGCATTGGCAGATGCGCATGGAGACGAGTTGAGCCGCCATCGCACCGGGCACAAGGTTGAGGTTCGCCAAGCCGTCTGCGTTAACACCGATGTCGGGGAACTCGAAACAGATATGTTTAAGAGCGCAGGAAGCGCTCGAGGAGAACGTCGTTCAGATGGCGCCGGCCATCATAGACCGCCAGGATCAGGACCTCACTGGCTTTGACCTGATATAAGATGCGCCACGGCTTCTCGAGGATTTCATGGACGTTGGTGATGCCGTGCCAGGAGAGTTCGGGCACGACCCGGCCGCGATCCGGCAGCGTCGTTAAGGTGCCGATACGATCTTCCAGTCGCGCGAGTGCCTTATCGGCATTGATGAGGTTGTTTCGGGCGAGGATGTAGTCCACGATCCCGAGGATGTCGCCCTTGGCTCCGTCACCGTAGATGACCCGCCAGCGCTTCACGCGCCGGCTTTTCTGCGGACGGGCTTTTTACCCAGGGCGAGCCGTTTACGGGCAGCGGCGAAGACTTCCGCATGGGTGTGGGTGCGGCCGTGGCGGAGATCCTCATCCGCCATCGCCACGAGCTTGAGCATGACCATGGCCTGCTGCGTGCGTTCGTAGGACTCGGGATCCTGGATGATGGCAGCGGTCGAGCCGTTTTGCGTGACGATCAGCGGGCCGCCGCCATCGCGGACTTCGTCGATCACCTGTGCGAGATGGGCTTTGACGTAGCTGACGGATTGGGCGCGGACGACCATGGCATGCCTCGGTACTGAATACGGTACTGGATTCAGTGCCGCGGCAAGGCGAAGCGTTCACCGTGAAGGGTGGTGAAAAGTATAAAAAGAGCCGCCGGTGGTCGACCGGCGGCGAGAAGCCAATGGCAGCTGTTGCTCAACCGGCGGCGGAAAGCGTTTTGGCCACGCTGCCGGCGAGGATCTCTTCGGCTACGCGCTCACCGCTGCGCGCGGCACCTTCCATATAGCCTTGATTGTCGAAGTCGGTGTGTTCGCCGGCGAAGTGGAAATTACCGACGCGATCGCCTTCGGTGCCAGCGAATTTCGTATACTGGCCCACCAGGTAGGCACTGTACGAAGAGCGGTTGAAGGGCATGCGATGCCAGTTCTGGCGGATCGCCTTGCCGTCATAGGCGGCAGCCGCGCCGGGATACACGCGATCGATCTGGCTGACGAATGCCGCGGCATGCGCGCTGGTCGTGCCGGTGCCCGCCGCCAACGCCCGGCTGCCGCCAGTGTACTCGGTGAGGATGCCGTGGGCCCCGGCCTGCATCTGTGCCGTATCCCAGGAATTCTGGTAGGGCAGGTCTGAGAAAGATTGGCCGTCGGAACCTTGCGCCCGCCACGGACGACTGCGATAGCCGGTCATGCACTTGCTGTTCTGGCCGTAGCCGAGTTCATTGATCGCCACCCGCTTGAGCCGCGGGAGATCGACCTTGAGCTGTACTTCACGCAGCAATTTGAAGGGGATGGCGCTGACCACGTGATCGGCGACCACCTGCCGTCCGCAGGCGAAGGCGACCACGTACTTGCCATCGGCGCGTTGGCTGACGCACTTGAGGACGCGGCCGGTCTCGATCTGGCCGTCGATCCCTTGTGCGAGTTTGCGCGGGATCTGCTCGTTGCCGTCCTTGACGTGGAAACGCTCGTCGCTGTCGCCGAAGGGCTCGATCTTCTTGGTGCCGGTCGAGATCAGGCCGAGCATGTTGTAGGCGTTCATCTCATCGGCATCGAGACCCCACTCGATGACGTGCGCGGTCTCGACCAATTCGCGACCGATGCCGGTGATGCCCTCACGATCGAACCATTGCGTAAGCGAAAGCTTATCCAACCATTCACCGCCGTTGGGGTCGGCATAGGAGATGCCATTGTCGGGCACGATGAGGGTCGCCAGCGAATCGTCGATGGCGGCCGCGATCGGCGCGAACAGCCTCAGCAGTTCGCTATAGGGCACCTTGCGGCCATTGAAGTAGCCGACGAGATCGGTGAGCCCGGGCCGGTCGGTGCGTTTGTCTTCGAGCTTCAGGCCGAGCTCACGGGCCAGTCGCCGCATGGTGGTGTGCGAGGTATCGATGAACTCGCCACCCAGCTCGCAGGTCTGTCCGCTGCTGGCGAAGGTCGTACGGTTCGAGAAAATCCGTCCGCCGGTACGCGCGGTGGCCTCGTAGACGGTGGCGCGCAGGCCTTTCTTCTTCAGGCGATAAGCGCAATGCAGCCCGGCGGTGCCGCCGCCGATGATCGCCACAACCGGCGGACGGCGGACGGCGGCGAAGCTCAGCAGTTCATCGCTGGCCTGGGCCAAGGGGGCGCAGGCGAGGGCCGCGCCAGCGACCGCGAGGCCTTGTAGAAATTTTCGACGCGAACGTCCGCGTTCGGCATCCATTTCGATCAATTCCGCAATTGGCAGACCGTGCGCGCGACTTCGGCGTAGCTGCTGCAAAGCTCGTGAGAATAGGGGAATGAGAGGTGAACGAGGCATCGTAGAGCTCCAGGTTGGTGGCGAACTACTGCATGAAGTATGCCCGTTCCTAAAAAAACAATGACGGTCATGGTATGTCGACGTGAATTTTTCTGACGACGGCCTTCGCCGGCGCTCGTCGCCGATTTCCTCCGCGACACTCGCCCTTCCCATTTTCCCGTAGTTGGCGATCCTCCCCGCCCTCATGACTGTACGCGTCCGCATTGCTCCTTCTCCTACCGGCGACCCGCACGTAGGCACGGCCTACATCGGGTTGATGAATTACTGCTTCGCCAAGCACCACGGGGGGAAGTTCGTCCTGCGCATCGAAGACACGGATCAGACGCGCTGCACCGAGGAATCGGCGCAGAACATCTACGCGGCGATGAAGTGGATGGGCCTCAATTACGACGAGGGTCCGGATGTCGGCGGCGAGCACGGGCCGTATGTCCAGAGCGAGCGCGTGAAGCTTGGCCTTTACCGCACATTCGCCGATCAGCTCATCGCCCAGGGCGATGCTTATTACTGTTTTGCGACGGCTCGCGAACTGGAGGCGATGAAGGCCCGTCAGCGCGCCGCCAATGAGCCGATCATGTACGATCGCCGCTACCGTGGCTACGATCACCAGGAGGCCCTCAAGCGCGCCGCCACCGGCGAAGCCTACGTCATCCGCATGAAGACCCCCATCGAGGGCGAGTTCGTGTACAAGGACCGCCTGCGCAAGCAGCCGGTGGTCAAGGCCTGGAAGGACATCGACGATCAGGTGCTGCTCAAGAGCGACGGCTGGCCGACCTATCACCTGGCGGCGGTGGTCGATGACCACCTGATGAAGATCACCCATGTGATCCGTGCCGAGGAATGGCTCAATTCGCTGCCCAAGCATATCTGGCTCAACGAGAAGCTCGGCTTCACGCCGCCCGAATACGTGCATGTCGGCCTGCTGCGCAACGCCGACAAGTCGAAGATCAGCAAGCGCAAGAACCCCACCTCCTTGAAGTGGTACCAGGCCCAGGGCTTCCTGCCCGAGGCGCTGCTGAACTTCCTCGCCCTGCTCGGGCATTCGCATCCCGAGGGCAAGGAGAAGTTCCCGCTCGACGAGATGATCGGCTTCTTCGATCTCGATCGTATCAACGTCGCCGGGCCGGTCTTCGACCTCGCCAAGCTGCGCCATCTACAGGGCCTTTATTTCCGTGAGCTGTCTCCGGAACGCGCCAAGCAGGAGGTCATGCGCGCCGTCGAGAGCCGTTTCGCTGGGCTCTTCCCGCTGCTCAACGAGCGCATGACCTGCGGCGGCGATTTCCTCGCCCAGGCTGAGCCGTTCTACGCCACCGCCGTGACCCACCACGTCGAGGACCTCGTGCCCAAGGGCCTCGACAAGGCCCAGGCCAAGGCCCTCATCGAGGCCTTGCACAAGGATCTCAAGAATTTCGCTGCCGGTGAACAGGCGGTATGGGACGCGCCCTCGCTGGAAGCCCTGGTCCGCGGGATCATCACTGATCGCAGTCAGGCGCCGGCCATCGGCGCGACTCCGGAACAGGTCGCGGCCGCCGCCTTGTGGCAGAACAAGACCATCTTCTCGCTGCTGCGCGTGGCCGCCACTGGTCGTCGCGAGACCCCGCCGCTGTTCGATACCCTGGCGCAGATCGGCCAGATGCTGGTGCTCGAACGCCTCGGCGCAGCGATGATGAAGCTCAAGTAAGCCGGTGTCGACCGTGACCCCGCCTCGCCGCAAGTCGTTCGCGGCCTGGTGGGCCTGGGCCATGGTTATCGGCCTTTCCACCGCCAAGACCGTGGCCTTCGCGACGGCCCTGTCCTTCGCCTATCCAGACGCCCACAAGGCCCTCCTCGGGACGCTGATCTGTTTCGGTCAAGCGCTGTGCTGGTGGACGGCCTGGCGCGGCCTGGGGGTCGTCGGCCTCGGCCTGGGGTGGAGCCTGCAAACGCTCTACCTCGCGCTGTGCTGGAGCTATTTCACCTATTTCGGTCTGCATCTGACCTGGGCCACGGCTCTTAGTGTCGGCCGCGAAGGCGCCACCGCCGTGAGCTTCGGCGTGGTCCCGCTGAGCCTGGGCATGCTCTGGTTGCTTGCCGATGTGCCGGCCCTGCTGTGGTGGGGCTGGTGCGATGGCCGGCGCTGGTCAGGGCGCTGGTCGGCGGCTGCCGCCGTCCTGCTGCTGAGCTCCACTGCCTGGCTGGTGTGGCAGGTCGATGCCGCGTTGCAGTGGGCGGCCCGCGAACGCGATGATCGCTACACCGCCCAGTCGGTGTTCGTGCGACAATATGGACTTCTGCCACTGCAGCTGCAGCAGGCCTGGCGCGCGCCGGCGGCACCGTCGCTGCACTACGGCCCGGAGACCGCGATTTTCGCCGCCACCGTTACCGCGCCACGCGACCTGCTGATGCTCCAGGTCGAGTCCCTCGACGTGGGCGCTATCGAGCGGGCGATGCCGCACCTCGCGCAACGCGCCGCCGGGGGCGTGTGGTTTCCGCGTTGCCTGAGCTACCACGGCCCCGGCGGATCCTCGGACTGCGATGTCGCCGTCATCGAAGGCACGGAACCGCTGTGGTCGGCGGTGAGCTTCGATCAGCCGGCCTGCCTATGGCCGAATTCGTGGATCATGCGCCTGCGCCGGGCAGGCTGGCAGGCGGCCGT
>JBILBP010000170.1:0-6072 GCA_044353645.1 Planctomycetota bacterium
CGCTGCGGCGCTGGCACATAGGCCTGCACCTCGGCGGCGCTGAATTTGAGATCCGGTTCCTTGCTCTGCGGATCATAGCTGGGATTGGTGGTGGTGTTGATGCGCCCTTCGGGCCCGCCCTGCAGGCGTCCCCAGTGCATGGGCACGAACACCGTCCCGGCCTTGATCCGCGGAGTGACCTCGGCGCGCACGCGCACCGTACCGCGTACCGTGCGCACAGTGACGATGGCGCCGTCGTCGATGCCGCGCCGTGCGGCATCGTGTGGATGGATCTCTACCGCTGGCGTCGGCACGTGGCCGGTGAGCTTCTGCACGCGCCCGGTCTTGGTCATGGTGTGCCACTGGTCGCGCAGGCGGCCGCTGGTCAGGACCAGGGGATATGCGGGCGTGGTGACTTCGCCGCGCCACGTCACGGCTGGCGCCTTGAGCTGGGCGCGGCCGGTAGCGGTAGGAAATTGCCCGTCGGTATAGAGTCGCTCGCCACCGCTAGCGGTACCGCTCGCAGAGCCGCTGGGCAGGGGCCATTGCTGCGAGCCGTGCTTGAGCAGCTCCCAGGTGATCCCGCTGATATCGCAATCGCGCCCCCGCGAGAGCGCCGCGTGCTCGGCGAAGATCTGCGCCGGATGGGTGTAGGCGAAGCCTTTGCCGAAGCCCATGGCGGTAGCGAAGCGGCAGAGGATCTCGCTGTCGGGAAGGGCCTCGCCGGGCGCCGTCGCGGCGGGATTGAGCAGGCCGATGCGCCGCTCGCTGTTGGTCATGGTTCCAGATTTTTCCAACCACGTCGCCGCCGGCAGCACGACATGGGCGAGGGCCGTGGTCGCGGTGGGATAGCAATCCTGGACGATTACCAGCTCGGCGGCCTGCAGGGCCTCGTCGACGAACTGCGCATCGGGCATCGATTCGACGGGGTTGGTGGCGAGGATCCACACCGCTTTGACGGTGCCGGCCTTCAGCGCTCGGAAGAGCTCGACGGCGGTGAGCCCGGGCTTGGCAGGGACATCCTTCACGCCCCAGGCGCGGGCGATCTCCTCGCGATCGGCGGCCGTGGTGAAATCACGATGATTGCTGGCCAAGGTCGCCAGGCCGCCGACTTCGCGCCCGCCCATGGCATTGGGCTGGCCAGTGAGGCTGAACGGCCCGCAGCCAGGTTTGCCGATCTTGCCGGTGAGCAGCGACAGATCGATGAGCGTGACGTTCTTGTCGACGCCCACCGAGGACTGGTTGAGGCCCATCGTCCACAGCGACAGGAAGCGCCGTTCACCGGCCAGCCATTCCGCCGCCTGGGCGATATCGGCGGCGGCGATCCCACATACGGCAGCGGTGGCCGCCAAGGTCCATGGCTCGCAGGCCGCGCGATAGGCGTCGAGCCCGTCGACATGGGCCGCCAGATAGGCTTCATCGGCGGCGCCGCTGGCGAGCAGCTGGCGGCCGAGTCCGTAGTGCAGCTGCACGTCGGTGCCGGGATGGATCTGCAGATGCAGGTCGGCCATCTCGGCGGTGGCGGTGCGGCGCGGGTCGATGACCACGATGCGCACCTGCGGATCGGCTTGCTTACGGGCCTCGACGCGACGCCAGATGATCGGATGGCACCACGCCGGATTGGCACCAGTGACCAAGAAGGTATCGCAGACCTCGATGTCGGCGTAGCTGGTGGGGGGTCCGTCCTGGCCGAGGGTCTGCTTGTAGCCGACCACCGCCGTCGACATGCACAGGCGCGAATTGGTATCGACGTTGTTGGTCCCGAGGTAGCCCTTCACCAGCTTGTTGAGCACGTAGTACTCTTCGGTGAGCAGCTGCCCCGATCCGTAAAACGCCACGGCATCCGGGCCGTGGGCGGCGATGATGCGGGTGAATTCACTGGCGATATGCGCCAGCGCCGAATCCCAGGTGGCGCGACGCGGTGCGAAGGCGCGATCGAGGCGCACCTGCGGATGGCTGAGGCGGTCGCTGCGGGCGGCGACCACGTGCAGCAGCGTACGGCCCTTCGAACAGAGCATGCCGCGGTTGACGGGATGGCTGGCATCGCCACGCAGGCTCAGACGTCCGCGCGCATCGCTGAGGACCTCAATGCCGCAGCCGACCCCACAATAGCAGCAGATGGTCTTGGTGATCGTCGGCGCACTGCGTGACGTGGTCATTGATTCAGCATCCCCTGGCCACCTCTAGGCGCAGAACGTGCCAAGCCCTCCTCAACGCTGTCGAGACCACCGTGCACCAGCGGGACGCAGCCGAGGACCGACTATTGCAGTCCACTGTAGCCCTCATTCGCGAATCGCGCTAGGGGATCCACCTAATTGGCATAAGGATTGCAGCCACTAGGTGTATCCCTGAGAGAGTGGCCCAGGCCCACACAGTTGCTCAAGTTTTTGTCGCTTCGCGCGCTCACAGTTAGGGGAATCAACACTTGCCGAGCGCGTGCATACGGATCCGCAGCGGCTCCTCGCGGATCTCGGGAGGCCCACGGCGCAGCCACGAAAATGCCGGATTTTTACGATGAAATGAGGGGAAGCTCTCATTTGGCACGAAGGGAGCTCCATGGTTCACAACTCGGAACCTCCCACCCATTATTTGATCGGAGAAGCCCCATGGCTCGTCTCGGCTCACTCGGCTCACTGGTCTCATCCTTGGCTCTCGTCCTGGCCCTCGGTGCTCACGTCACGACCCAGGCCGCCGAAGGTTTTACCGCGTACCAACTCGCCAATCACAACGCCAACCTCAAGCAGGCGATCGTCAACAAGCTCGAAAAGAAATCGCTGAAGTTCGGGATGATCAAGCTCACCGACTGCATCCCCATCATTGCCGCCAAGGAGCTCGGCTATTTTGCCGAGGAAGGGCTCAACGTCGCCATCGAAGTCCAGCCGAGCTGGAAGCATGTCCAGGATCGCGTAATCAGCGGCGAGCTCGATGGCAGCCACATGCTCTATGGCCATCCGCTGGCCGCGACTCTCGGCTACGGCGTCGCCGCGGTCGAGGTCATCGCGCCGTATAACCTGTCGATCAACGGCATGGGCATCTCGGTCTCCAACGAGGTCTGGAAGCAGATGGCGGCCAAGGACACGCGCCTGCAGACTGCCGGCTATGCCATGCCGCTCACCGCCGAAACCCTGCAGCAGATCGCGCCCGCTTACAAGTCGTCGGGCGAGCCGTTGAAGTTCTTCATGACCTTCCCGGTGGGCTCGCACAATTTCAATCTGCGGTATTGGCTGGCCGCCGGCGGCGTGATGCCGGGCTTCTACGATGGCAACCTCGCCGGCTCATCGGGCACCGTCAACGCCGACGTCATCCTCCAGGTCAATCCGCCGCCGCTGATGGTCTCGGCGATGAACCAGAACAACTGCCAGGGCTTCTGCGTCGGCGAGCCGTGGAACATGCAGATGACCCTCAAGGAGCAGACCGGCCGCTTGGCGGTGCCCAGCCAGTACATCTTCAATGGCTCGCCGGATAAAGTCTTTGGCATGACCAAGAAATTTGCGGACGAAAATCCGCGCACCACGCAAGCGGTGGTACGGGCCCTGATCCGCGCCGGACGGTGGTTAGATGAAGCCCCCGAACACCGCAAAGTGGCCGCTGAAATGCTTGCCAACAAGGCCTACATCGGGGCCCAGCCAGAGATTCTCGCCGAGTCGATGATGGGCTCGCTGGTCTACAACATGGATGGTGGCAAGGCCGATCGCCGTCCCGAGCCGGACTTCAACATCTTCTACAAGAAGTACGCCAGCGTGCCGCTGCACAGCCATGCCGTGTGGTGCCTGACGCAGATGCGCCGCTGGAACATGATCGGCGAGAACAAGCCTGACAGCTGGTATCAGGAGATCGCCGCCAAGACCTTCCGCATCGATATCTATCGCGAAGCCTTCGCCAGCCTGGAAAAGCAAGGCCTGGTCAAGGCCGACGAGTTGCCCGAAAAGGATGCGCTCAGCTATCCCGCCGAAGCCTTTATCGATCACCATGCCTTCGATCCCGCGGCGCCCAACGCCTACCTCCAGCAATTCACCATCGGCAAGAAATAATCCATGGATCGTCTCGCGCTCATCTTCGGCCGTCTGGGTCTGACGTGGTTCGTACCGGTGGTGCATGTCATCGCCGGCCGTGAACGCGCCTATCAGATGCGGCTGCTCCTGCGCCTGGTCGGACTGCCGCTCATCGCCATCATCCTGGTGCTGTTTGCCTGGCAGGTGATCGCGTTGCAGGTGCAGGTCGGCACCATGCACTTGCCCACTCCCGGGCAGGTGTGGGCGCGCGGCATCGAACAGGTGGTGGAGATGCGCGCCGAAGGCGTGCGTCATGCGCAGTACGAAAAGGATCTCGTTGGCACCGCCGCCGAGCTCAAGATGAGCGTCGACGAGGTGCGCCAGCAGATGCCCTTTGCCAGCAAGAAGCTGTTCATCGACCAGGTGCTGTTGTCGCTGAAGACCGCCTTCGTCGGCGTCGGTCTGGCGATGGTGGTGGCGATCCCTCTGGGCATCATTTGCGGATTGTCGAACACCATCTTCAGCATGGTCAATCCGATGATCCAGGTGCTCAAACCGGTCTCGCCGCTGGCGTGGTTCCCGGTGGTCTACCTGCTGTGCAATAGTGCCGTATCCAACCATGGTCCGGTATCGAAGAGCTTCCTGGTCGCGGCCCTGGTGGTGGCGTTGTGCTCGCTGTGGCCGGCGCTCATCAATACCGCCAACGGCGTCGCCAATGTCGAACGCGACCATCTCAATGTCGCTAAGGTCCTCAATCTCAACTTCTTTGAAAAAGTCTGGCGGATCATACTGCCGGCCGCGCTGCCGAGCATCTTCACCGGTATCCGCCTGTCCCTGGGCATCGGTTGGATGGTCCTCATCGCCGCCGAGATGATGGCGGTGAGCCCAGGCCTGGGCAGCTTCATCTGGGACTGGTATCAGAGCTCGAATGAGACCTCGTTGTCGTATCTGATGCTGGCGGTGGTGGTGATCGGTGTCATCGGCTTCCTGCTCGATCGCATCATGATCGCCATCCAGCGCGTCCTCTCGCACGGCAACACGGCTGCAATCCGTTAACGGTATTCGGAATCAACATGCAACAAAAGTTCCTCGAACTCATCAACGTCGCCAAGACCTTCAGCCCCGGTGGTCGGCCCAAGGTCGAGGTTCTCGCCGGCATCGATCTTGAAATCACCAAGGGTGAATTCGTCTCGATCATCGGCCATTCGGGTTGCGGCAAATCGACAGTGCTGTCGATGATCGCCGGCCTGGAGATGCCCACCGCCGGCAGCATCTGCTTCAAGGAGCAGGAAATTATGCGTCCTGGTCCGGAACGGGCGGTGGTCTTCCAGAATCACAGCCTGCTGCCGTGGCGCACGGTGTTCCAGAACGTCATGCTGGCGGTGAACGCGATCTTCCCTCAGGACAGCACCAGCCAGCGCCGCGAGCGCGCCGAGCGCTGGTTGGGTACGGTCGGCTTGAAGGACCATCTGCATAAATATCCGCACGAGATCTCCGGCGGTATGAAGCAGCGCGCCGGCATCGCTCGCGCTCTGGCCATGGAACCAGAGATGCTGCTGCTCGACGAGCCCTTCGGTGCGCTCGACGCACTGACGCGTTCAACGTTGCAAGACGAGGTCCTGCGCCTGCACCACGAGCAGGGCCTGACGGTGTTCATGGTCACTCATGACGTCGATGAAGCCGTCTACTGTTCGGATCGCATCGTGATGATGAACAACGGCCCGAATGCCGCGATCGGCAAGATCGTCACCGTCGACTTCCCGCGCCCGCGCGAACGCCTGACGATGTTCGAATCCGAACAGTTCGCGCACTACCGCAACGACTGCATCCGCTTCCTCTTCAGCCGCAAAATGGGCGGGGTGCAGACGACGCTGCAGATGCCGATCCATGCGGCCTCGGCGTAGTTTCAGGAGGGGGTGTCCAATGATTACCCCATGACCCACCTGTGAGCGCACGCCGCTGGCGCGTCGGGAAGCTTCGCTAACCGATGAGCGCTAGCGGTACGCGGTCCCTGGGGCAGTAATCTGAGATCAACGGCCAGGGACCAGTGACCAGGGGTCAGGGGTCAGGGGCCAGAGACCAGGGATCAAGGGCCAGTGAC
>JBILBP010000171.1:0-6062 GCA_044353645.1 Planctomycetota bacterium
GGCACCGTGAAGGGCCGCACCCATACTGGCTCGACCGGTAATCTCGGTCTCGGGGAACTGCGTCGGGAGGTCGATGCGGCAACTGCCGCCTGGCACCTTCGTCTGACCGCGCTCGAGAACACCTGGAGGAAGCTCCTCGTTTAGCCGTTGTCTGAATTTTCCCAGCCGGTGGGGATGTCTAGCCGGCCGTGCGCACGAAGGGCATGACCACTGCGGGGGGCACATTGAGCCACACCCGGCGGTGCGGATGAGCGCGGAATCCGGGTACCTCGAAGCGCTGCCAAGCGCGTTTCGAATAGGTGAATTGCACGTACCTGCCACCGGGTCGGACGACCATGGCGATGGCGCGGATGACTTCTTCGGATAGCGCGCGGTCCAGGCTCAGCAAGGGCAGGCCGCTGACCACGGCGGCGACCGTGCCGCGGCCGACGCCTTCATGCTCGAGTAGCTCTGGAAGCCGCGAGGCGCAGCCGTGGATGATTCGCGCCCGCGGCATGGAGGTGCGCAGGCGGGTGACGAAGGCCGGGTTGAATTCGACCGCGAGTACCCGATTGCGCGGGAAAGTCTTGAGCAGTTCCTGAGTGAAGACGCCGGTCCCGGGACCGAGCTCGACGATGATCTCGTGTTCGGCGAGCGAGCCCAGGCAATCGGCCATGGCCCGCGCGAGGCGTTTGCCGCTGGGCACCAGGGCTCCTGTTTCACGCCAGTGCGCGGCCATCTGGCCGACGAAGGTAAAGGTTGAGCGGAGTGCAGGCATCGCCGGTGGAGTCATCCCCATCGGCCTGCGGGCGTCAAGCTGAGCGTGCACCACTGAGGTCCATGCGTTGCACCCAGGAGCGCGCTGTCTAACGTCTGCACGCGTTCGCATCAGCGAGGAAACCATGGCATTACGCGACGATCTCGACCGACTTCTGCAGGATGCCAGCGCGGCGTTCACGGCGGCGACCACCGCCGAACAGGTCGAAGCCGTAAGGATCGCCTTTCTCGGTGCCAATGGCCGCGAAAAAGAGCTCACCAAGCACTTCGGTGCGGCGCCGATTGCGGACAAGAAGACCCTCGGCCCGATCTTCAATCAGGTGAAGACGGCCTTGAAGGAAGCCCTGCAGACGGCGCAGGCGCGGGTCGTGGCCCAGGTCAGCGAGGCCCCGCTGGATCTGACCCTGCCCGAACACCCACAGCGCAAAGGGAGCATTCATCCGGTGAGCCAGGTGGCAGCCGAGATCGAGCAGGCGTTCTCGTCGATGGGCTACGCAATCGTCGATGGGCCGCACGTCGAACTCGAGGAATTCAACTTTACGCGCCTCAACATCCCTGCCGATCATCCGGCGCGCGATCATCAGGATACCTTTTGGCTCGATAACAAAAAGCTCCTGCGCACCCACACCAGCGCCGTACAGAGTCGGCAGTATCCCAAGCTCACCCCGCCGTTCCGCCAAGTGGTGGTGGGCAAGGTCTTCCGCTATGAGGCGGTCGATGCCACGCATGACAACACCTTCACCCAAGTCGAAGGCTACGTCATCGATCGCGACATCTCGGTCGCGCATCTGGTCGGCACCCTGCACACCATGCTCAAGGCGGTGCTCAAGCGCGAGGACATCGAGGTCCGCCTACGGCCGAGCTTCTTCCCTTTCGTCGAGCCGGGTTTCGAAGTCGATGTGCGCCTCACCGGGGCCGATCCGGCGAGCCGTTTCAGTCGCTGGGTCGAGCTCCTGGGGTGCGGCATGATCCATCCGGCGGTGCTCGCTCACGGTGGCATCGATGCCGAGCAATGGCAGGGCTTCGCCTTCGGTCTGGGGCTCGAGCGCTTGGCGATGATCCGCCACGGCATCACCGACATCCGCGTCATGCACGGCGCCGATCTGCGCAGTCTGCGTCAGTTTGGCGGCTGATTTCCGCGCTGGATGACTCCTGAACGTCCGCCGGACTTGCGCAGTAGTTCGGTGCGTTCGATGACCAGGTCATGGCTCACCGCCTTGAGCATGTCGTAGACGGTGAGGGCCGCGACGCTGGCGGCGGTGAGCGCCTCCATCTCGACGCCGGTCTGGCCGTGGCAGCGCGCGGTGGCTTCGATGGTCAGGGCATTGCCCGTCAACTGCAGTTCGATGGACACGCCGGTGAGTGCGATCTGGTGGCATAAGGGAATCAGATCAGAGGTCCGCTTCGCCGCCTGGATGCCGGCGATGCGCGCAATCTGCAGGACGTTGCCCTTCTTGGTTTCTCCGCCGGCGGCGAGGATCGCACGCGCGACCTCGGGCAGACGTACGATGCTGCGAGCGGTGGCGCTGCGGGCGGTGACCGCCTTGTCGCCGACATCGACCATGCGCACCTGCCCTTGGCTGTCGAGATGGGTGAGTTCGGACATGGTTATGAGCCTTTTAGCCACTGTTCACTGCCATCGGCGTAGCGCTCGCGCTTCCACACTGGCAGATCCTGTTTGAGACGTTCGATGAGATGCCGGCAGGCGGCGAAGGCCGCATCGCGATGCGCGGTCGCGACATGGATGGCCAGGGAGACATCGCCCGGAAGATGGTCGCCAATGCCGTGGACGATCTGCCCGCGCAGTTCGCGATCATGGATGGCGGCAGCCTCCGCCAGCAGCTCGGCAAGCATTCGTTCCGCCATCGGCCGATAGCATTGATAATGCAGGGCGGTCACCGCCCGGTACGGACCATCGATGATGCCGCCCCGGCTGCGATTGCGGACCACGCCGAGAAACGACGCGCAGGCCCCGTGATCGGCGGCGAGCAAGGCGGTGGGCGCATGCAGATGCGCCGGCAGGGGGCCCTCGTGGATGGCAGACAGGAAGCGCATCTCAGCCACCGCTGACCGGCGGGATCACTGCCAGTTCGCTGCCCTCGCGTAGGGCCAGGGCGCCGCTGGCAAAGCTGTGATCGAGCGCGAATCGGCAATGCGGGAGGAGCTCGCGCAGCCGCGGATGGCGCGTGCCGAGCTGCTCGCGCAGGTCGGCGAGCTCGAGGATGGGCGGCAGATCGAGGATTTCCCGGGCACAGCCGCAGCGTTCCTCGGCCTGGGCGAAATAGAGCAGGGTCACATCGGCCATGGGCTCATCCTCCGATCGCGGCCATGTTCTCATGGCGAATGAAGGAGTCAGGTGGGCGCTTGGCGCCGACTGCCCGGCGGATGGTAGCGACGACCGCGGCTTCATCGCCACGGCGCAGGTCACCGAGCAGATCAACGCCGCGATTGTCCATCAGGCAAGTGTAGAGCCGGCCCTGGCTGCTCAGGCGCAGGCGATCGCAGGTGGCGCAGAACGGAGCGCTGGTGGTGGTGATGAAGCCTACCGAACAGGTGCCGAGATCATGATCGTCGATGGCCCACACGCGGCTCGTCGGCTCGTCGCGATCGCAGCGCTCGCTGAGACGGATGCCGGCATCGAGGAGGCGCTCGCGCATGGTCGTCGCCGAGACGTATTCACGGGCCTGAAAAGGTCGGGCCTCCCCAATGGCCATGAGCTCGATGAAGCGCAGGTGCACGCCTTCCCAGGCGGCGAAACGCACCAGGGCGGCGAGATCGGTGTGCTGCATGGCGACGGTGTTGATCTTCAGCGGCGAAAAGCCCAGACGCTGGGCGGCACGGATGGCGCCGACCACGGCGTCCAAGCCATCGCGGCGCGCGAGACGTCGGAACTGCTCGGCAGTGAGCGCATCCAAGGAGATGTTGAGGCGGTTGAGACCGGCGTCGGCGAGCGCCGGCAGCAGTGGCTTCAGCAGCAGGCCATTGGTGGTCAGGCCGACGATCGGCACCAGGGCGCGGGCGGCGCGCACGTGGTCAACGAGAGCGTCGCACAGGGTCGGCTCGCCGCCGGTGAGACGGATCTTGTAGACTCCCGCCGTGACCTGGAGGAGTTCCATCAAACGATTGAGTTCAGTGCTCGCGGCGCGCGCGCGCGCGAAACGCGCATCTGCTGGTAAACAGTAAATGCAGCGCAGGTTGCATCGGTCCGTGAGGGACACGCGCAGGTACATGGCAGGCTCCTTTCCTCGGCCGCAACCCCTGCGTGAAGGGCGCAACGTCGCGGGAGGCACGGCAGTTTCCCGCCATACCCCGTTCATTCGTCCGTGTCTGACTGCGAGAGGCGAGGTCAGAGGTAGGCGCGTATGAATCGGATCGCTTATGGTTTAAAAAAATTGTGAAAAGAACTGGCCAAGGTTTAAAAAGATGACGCCCTCGAGTCGGGTGCGGCAGCGATAGCAAGCCGTTGCCGGCAGACTATCACGCGAGCGCCATCAGCGAGAGCGTCGAGGTAAAACGGCAGCGAATCACGGACACGCCAACTATGATCTCACAAGGTAAGATGATAGTCGGGCTGAATCGTCGTCGGCTCTCTCACTGAAGAGGGCGCATACTCACTGAAGAGGGCGCATACTCACTGAAGAGGGCGCATACGAACGCCCAGTCCGAGCGTGCCTTTGGCCAATTACTTGGCGGCTGGCTTCTTGGCAGCCTTCGGTGCAGCCTTGGCTTTGACGGCCTTGGGGGCAGCCTTGGCAGCTTTCGGTGCAGCCTTGGCCTTAACGGCCTTGGGGGCAGCCTTGGCAGCTTTCGGCGCAGCCTTGGCAGCTTTCGGTGCAGCTTTGGCAGCTTTCGGCGCAGCCTTGGCGGCTTTCGGCGCAGCCTTGGCGGCCACCGGTGCAGCCTTAGCGGCCACCGGTGCAGCCTTAGCGGCTACGGTTTTTTTGACGGTCTTCTTTGCTACAGCCATGATCATGCTCCTGCCGGTGTATCCGGCGTATTGTTTCGCGGTCGCGGGGTAGACGCTCGCGCGCTGATCGCGTGAACCTAGCAAGGCTCTTTCGACTTCGCAACAGTTTTGCTTGGTTTTTCCGTATCTCCACCGGTTGCAGCACGACGAGGCATTGCATGATCACGTTACGCCATTCGCGATGTCGCGCGAAAAACACGGTAAAATCAGTACGTTGAGCAAGATGAGAGAAGATCACATGACCTCGAAAAATAAGTCGCTCGTGAGCCGCACCTTGGCGCGCGCACCGAATCCGCTGCTCGCGATCGGGCAACTCGGAGGCCATGTGAAGCGTGGTCTCGAGCATCCGCGCGGTAAGCGCACCGGCAAATCTATGGCTCTGGTGAGCGCTCTGCCCTTCGCCGATGGCGATGAGCGCATGATCCTGACTTTTCTCGATCGCTCTGATCCTGCCGAGTCTTTCGACTACGCGCCGCACAAGGGCGACAACGCGGTGCTGATCGTTCCGAAATCGGAAGTGCACCTCTCGATCGTCAACGGCGTCTGCCCTGGCGACGTCAAGGGCATGAAGGTACTGTACGATAAAACTATCATCGAGCCGCACGATCTCGACGTCGATCAGACCGGTCTCGATGTCGCCGCCTCGGATCGCTGGGTCGACATGGTCGATGAATTGGGCTGCGACTGCACCAAGGTCGGGGGCTATCCGCTATGGGCCAACGAGCCCATCGACGTCGACCGGCTCACCGGCAACGAGCTGGTTTTTCACCATCGTTTGAGCGCAGATCTCGTTGATTTCAAGCTCGGCGACGGGGGCGTGATCTACGTCTTCGCCAGCGCTGACGGCAGCTCTGGCGCGGTCTGCTGGCAGCAGGCAAAGTACTGACGCATGGGCCTTGCCGTCGAGCATGCGTCAGGTGCCGCCAAGCTCCGCGCGACCGCGATCATGGGCATCCTCAACTGCACCCCGGACTCGTTCAGCGATGGCGTGGTCCATACGACCACGGCCGAGGCGGTAGCGGCGGCAGTAGTCAGAGCTCAGCAGATGCTCAGCGAGGGTGCGGCGTGGCTCGACGTCGGCGGCGAGAGCTCGCGTCCCGGCGCCACGCCGGTGCCGGCGGCCGTCGAAGCCGCCCGCGTGGTGCCGGTGATCGCGGCCTTGCGTCAAGCCGGCATCACCGTCCCCGTGAGCATCGACACCACCAAGGCGGCGGTTGCGGAGGCGGCGCTGGCGGCGGGTGCGACGGCGATCAATGACATCAGTGCCGGCGCTGATCCGCGGATGTTCACGGTCGCCGCCACCGCTGGCTGCGAGCTCATCCTGATGCACATGGCCGGC
>JBILBP010000172.1:0-6037 GCA_044353645.1 Planctomycetota bacterium
GAGAATAGGCGCCAGGAACGGGCTGGGAATTGGTTCGATCAGCTCGATTCCGGGGGTGCGGGCGACTCGCCCGCGTTCGCTGACGTGATAGCGCGGGCGAGTCGCCCGCGCCCCCAGGAACGCCTCCTCGTAGCCTATCTCCGACAGGCTCCTGGGACTCCGCCAGCGCTTCTCCCGTTGCCCTGGTCTCGCCAGGGCCAACGTCTAGCGCATCTATGAATCCGCTTTTGCACCTCGGCGATCAGCTTCCTGATTTCGCCGCCATCACTGCCGCCCATGTCGAGCCGGCGATCAGCCAGCTGATCGCGGCCGTGCATGCCGAGCTGGATGCCTTTGAAGCCGCTCCCCAGGCGACCTGGGCCGGCACCCTTGGGCGCATCGCCACCGCCACCGAACCGCTGCGGCTCGCCTGGGGCGTGGTCGGACATCTGATGAGCGTACGCAATGCCGCCGACCTGCGCAGCGCGCACAACGCCATGCAGGGCGAGGTGGTCAAGACCTGGGTGCGTCTCGGGCAGAGCCGCGTCCTCTATGACGCGCTGCTGACGATCTCCAGCGGTCCGCAGTGGGCGACCCTCGATGCCACCCAGCAGCGCATCCTCGGCAACGAGCTCCGCGACATGAAGCTCAGCGGCGTGGGCCTGAGCGGCGCCGCCAAGGAGCGCTACGAAGCCATCAGCCTCGAGCTCAACGAGCTCGGCACGAACTTCGCCAACCACCTGCTCGATGCCGGTAAGGCCTGGCACCGCGAGCTCACCGATCCCGCGGACGTCGACGGCCTGCCCCTGACCCTGCGCGCGCAACTCGCGGCCATCGCCCGCGCCGCCGGCGCCGCGCAGGCCACGCCGGAACAAGGCCCGTGGCGGGTCACCTTGGACGTGCCGGTCTACGGTCCGTTTATGGAGCACAGCCGCCGCCGCGATCTGCGCGAGCTGCTCTATCGCGCCTTCATCACCCGCGCCGCCGCCGCCCCCCACGACAACCTGCCGCTGCTCGAACGTATCCTGGCCCTGCGCCAGGAACTGGCGGGCTTGCTGGGCAAGGCCAACCATGCCGAGATCAGCCTGGCGACGAAGATGGCCGGCTCGGTCGCCGCCGTCGAGACCCTCCTCGCACGTCTGCGCACCGCCGCCAAGCCGCGCGCCGAGGCCGAGCTCGCCGAACTCACCGCCTATGCCCGCGAGAAGAGCGCCGACCCCGGCCTGCAGCTGGCGCTATGGGACGGGGCCTTCTGGGCCGAGCGCCTGCGCGAAGAACGCTACAGCTATACCGACGAGGAGCTGCGCCCGTACTTCGCGCTGCCGGCGGTGCTCGAGGGTCTGTTCGCTCTCGCGCAGCGGCTGTTCGAGGTCGTGATCACTCCCGTCTCCGGGATCAGCACCTGGGACGAGAGCGTGCGCGTATTCCGCGTCGCCGACCTTGATGGCCGCGAACGGGCGCTGTTCTACCTCGATGCCTACTCGCGTCCGGCCAACAAGCGCGGCGGCGCATGGATGAACTCCTTCCGCGACCGCCTGCGCCGCGCCGACGGCAGCATCCGCACGCCGGTGGCCTATCTGGTCTGCAACCAGACCCCACCGCTCGGCGACACGCCGTCGCTGATGACCTTCCGCGAGGTCGAGACCCTTTTCCATGAATTCGGCCATGGCCTGCAGCATCTGCTGACCACCGTCGACCATCCGCAGGCCGCCGGCATCAATGGCGTCGAGTGGGACGCCGTCGAGCTGCCGTCGCAGTTCATGGAGAACTGGTGCTATGATCCGGCGACGGTGCTCGGCGATGGCGGGCATGCCGGCCTCGCCCGGCATTGGCAGAGCGGCGCGCCCCTGCCGCGGGCGCTGTTCGATCGCGTCTGCGCGGCGCGCACCTTCCGGGCGGCGACCATGACCCTGCGCCAGGTTTACCTATCGACGGTCGATCTCGCCCTGCATGCGCACCTCCAGGCCGGCGAATCGCCGTTGGCGCTGCAGCAGCGCGTGGCGGCGAGCAACACCGTCATGCCGCCCCTGCCCGAAGACCGCATGCTGTGCTCGTTCAGCCACATCTTCGCCGGCGGCTATGCGGCGGGGTATTACAGCTACAAATGGGCCGAGGTCCTGTCCGCCGACGCCTTCGCCGCCTTTAGCGAGGCCGGCCCCGCGGCCCACGCCGCCTGCGGCCGGCGCTTCCGCGATACCGTGCTCGCGCGCGGCGGAGCCGAGCATCCGCTGGCGGTGTTCCGCGCCTTCCGCGGCCGCGAGCCGCAGGTCGAGCCCCTCCTGAAGCAAACGGGCCTGGCATGAACGAGCCGCTTCCCCCGTCCAGCGATAGCGCTCCGGCAGAATCGCCGGCGCTACCGGTCTATGCCTCCTCGCGCTCGCGGGTCGCCCGCCGTAATCTCTTCTGGCAGGTGCTCGGCGAGCTGGCGTCGGTGCGCACGGCGGCCCTGCTCATCGCCCTCATCGGCGCGGTCACCTGGATCGCGGCCTATTACGAACGCGACTACGGCATGGCCGCAGCGCAGGTGCAGTTCTATCAGGCGTGGTGGTTCAACCTGCTGTTCGTGTTCATCGCCATCGCCGTCATCGGCGCTGTCGCCGTGCGCTGGCCGTTGCAGCGTCGGCAGACCGGATTCGCCATCGTCCACGCCGGTCTGATCATGCTCATCATCGGCTTCTGGCAGGGCGCCGACCGCCTCGATGGCATGCTCTCGGCTCCGCCCGGAAAGCCGGCGCAGCTCATCGAGCTGCCCACCGACGAGGTCCGCATCGTCGATCCCGAGGCCAAGCAGAGCTGGCGCTCGCTCTTCCAGCCGCTGACCTTCGCCGGCTATCCCTCGCCGCTGCGCTTCCTGCTCGCACCCGTGTGGCCGGTGCCACTGCTGGGCTTGCACACCCTCGCTGAGCCGCTGTCCCTAGCGACCCTGCCCTCGGGGACGACCGTGCGCGTGACGCGGGTGATCGAGACCGGAGCTCCCGAACTGGGCTGGATGCCGGCGGCGGGTGAGGCCACCGCCGAGCCCGCAACCCATGTGGCGCTGGCGATCAAGCCGCCCATGGCTGGCGATTATCAGGAGATGGGCGGACAGTGGCTGACCGCCAGCGGCGACGGCATTTTCAGTCGCGGCCCCTTTACCGCCACCATCGCCCGCACCCGCGAGCCGTTGATGGTCGAGGATTTTCTCAAGCCCAGCGAAGAAACGAACGCCAACGGCCGGCTGCTGATCTATTGGCAGGGCAAACGCCATGAGCTGGTCCTCAATCCCAGCGCCCTGCCACAGCCGCTGACCGTCGACGACCTGACCATCACCGTCCTGCGCATCATCACCAATCCGGCGCAATCCGGGTCCAATCTCGTGCAAGATGCGAGCAAACCGGCCAATCCGGTGGTCGAGTGCCAGATCGCTCATGCCGGCCAGCAGCGCACCCTGTTCGCTGCTGCCTATAGCCTACTCCCGCCGCTGCCGGGCCTGCCCGATCTGCTCTTGTCACATCCGCAATTGGCCGATCCCGCCGGCGGTGGCCAGGGCGCCTACGTGCAGCTGCTGGTCGGCCCCGATGCCCGCTTGCACCTGCGCTGCTTCACGCGCTCGGAAGGCGCCGGCCCGGTGACGACTGTCGGCGAGCAGGGCTGGTCGGGCTCGGTCGCGGGCGGCACCGCCAAGGCCATGGATCTGCGCCTGGACGTGCGGCACCTGCCGCAAGCGCTGCGCGGGCCGGAGGTGCTGACCATGGAACCAGGCAAGCAGGACCACGCCACGCGCTGGCTGGAATTTGAAATTTCCCACGGCACGGCTTCAGCGCGCCAATGGCTGTGCCGTGGCCAACGCGCGCCGGTGACCGTGCCGGGATTCGGCGAGGTCATGGTCAGTTACCAAAAGGCACAATACGATCTGCAGAAGCGCGATGGCTTTACGGTGACCCTCGAGCGCTTCGAAGCCGGCAAGGACCCCGGCGGCATGGGCAACGCATCCTTCGCTAGCGAAGTCACTATCACCCCCGATAGCGGCGCACCGTCGGCGCACCTCATCACCATGAACGAGCCACTGTCCTATCATGGCGTGACCCTCTACCAGACGTCGTTTAGTCCCGAGTTCGATGAGCAGGGCAATGCCACCGGGCGCCAGGTGTCGACCTTCACCGTCGCCAAGGATCCTGGACGGTTCCTCAAATACCTCGGCTCGCTGGTGCTGATCGCCGGCATCCTGGTGATGTACCTGATGCGCCGATGACCCGGCTGCACGTCTACGACATCTGCACCACGGCATCGATCTCGACCCGTCCGCCGCGCGGCAGAGCCGCCACCTGCACCGTCGCCCGCGCCGGATAGGGGGCGGTGAAGCGCTTCTCATAGATCGCGTTGACGACCGCGAAATCCGCGAGATCGACGAGGTAGACCGTACAACGCAGGGCCAGATCCAGGCGCGTACCGGCGGCCAGGCATACGGCTTCGAGATTGTCGAGGGCGCGCATCGCCTGGCTGGCGGTATCCTCGCCCACCAGCCGGCCGCTGGCGGGATCGACCCCCAGCTGCCCCGAACACCACAGCAGATGCCCGCTGCCAATAGCTTGGCTGTAGGGTCCGATGGCGGCCGGAGCGGTAGCGGTGTGGATGGCGGTGCGCATGCTGGCGGTATCCCTGGAGCGGGTGGCTGAGGGTGCTAGTGTCAGCTCATCAACTCATGCGCAACGCGGCAACCAAACTCACCCCCAACGACCCGTGCTGGTGCGATTCGGGAAAAAAGTACAAGAAGTGCCACCAGGGCCGGGATCTGCTGCGGCAGCTCCAGGGCCTTGAGGCGGCCGCGCAACCGGCCCCGGCGTTGGGCTTCCAGCCGGTGCGTCCGGGCAAGCTCTCGCCGTGGCGCACGGTGCCAGCACAGATCGTCAAACCCGACTACGCCTTTTCCGGCAAGCCCCAGGGCACGCGACACAAGAACATCATCAAAGGGCCAGAACAGCTAGCGCGCATGCGCAAGGCCTGCCGCGCCGCCCGCGAGGTCCTCGACGAAGTTTGCGCCGCCGTCCGCCCGGGCATGACCACCGATGAACTCGACGGCCTGGCGCATGAGGGCTACATTAAGCGCGGCGGCTATCCCTCGACGCTCAACTACCATGGCTTCCCGAAAAGCGTGTGCACCTCGGTCAATGAGGTGATCTGCCATGGCATCCCCGATTCGCGGGTGCTGCAGGCCGGCGACATCGTCAATGTCGACGTGACTATCTATCTCGACGGCATGCATGGCGATTGTTCGAAGACCGTCGCCGTCGGCGAGATCGAGGAGGCCAGCCGCCGGCTGATGGTGGTGACCCACGAATGCATGATGCAGGGCATCGGCACGGTCAAGCCGGGCTCGCTGATCCGCGAGATCGGCAAGGCCATCGAGGGCCACGCCCAGGCGCATGGCTATGGCGTGGTGCGCGCGTTCGTCGGCCACGGCATCGGCGAGCTGTTCCACATGGACCCGCAGGTGCCGCATTATTACGATCCGGCGGCGACCTTCGAATGCCGACCGGGGATGACCTTCACGGTCGAGCCGATGATCAACCTCGGGACGTGGAAACACGAATCCTGGGACGATCACTGGACCGCCGTCACCGCCGACAAAAAGCGCAGTGCCCAATACGAGCACACCATCCTTGTCACCGAGCGTGGTGTCGAAATCCTGACCCTCGGCGACGGCGAAGAACAACCCTTCGCATTCTGATTCACCCCTCCAGGTTTCCCATGGCCACCATTCCCGACGCCGATCCCTTCCTCGATTCGCTGTACGACGACCTCCGCGCCGCCCTCTCGGCGGTCAATGATCTGTACCATCCGGTGTACCCGGCCTCGCCCAAGCGCATCGCCGAACTCGATGCCCGCATCGCCGAGCTGCGCCAGGCGATCACCGCCCGCAAGGCGGGCCTGCGCCCTCCTGCTCCTGCTCTCGCTCCCGCTGCCGCCTGAGGGCGAGACATTCCATGCGCGAAAATGAGCTGATCAGGCAGCTGCGCCAGCGCACGCCGGTGCCCACCGACATGCGTGGCATCGGCGATGATTGCTGCGAATGGACGCC
>JBILBP010000173.1:0-6023 GCA_044353645.1 Planctomycetota bacterium
GCCGTGGCCCGCAACTTCTGCGTGGTCAACCACGGGACCGCTGCTTGCGTGTTGACTACCGCCATGAGCGCCAGCGTCGATCTGCCCTTGGCAGACCAGCGTCTGCTGACCTTGCCGGGAGCCTGGGCCCGCGAGCGCCACGTGCACCTCGCGCCCCTGCATCCCGGCTTGCAGGCGGTGGGCAGCCGTCGCGGTACGAGTTCGCATCAGCACAATCCCTTCATCGCCCTGGTCGCTGCCGATGCCGGCGAAGAGCACGGTGACGTCCGTGGTCTATCGCTGGTCTATTCTGGCTGCTTCACCGCCCAGGTCGAGGTCGATCAGTATGCGATCGCGCGCGTGCAGATCGGCATGCAGCCGCCGGATCTGCGCTGGCGTCTGGTCCCGGGTGCGAGTTTCCAGACTCCGGAAGCGATCCTGGTCTTCAGTAGCGCCGGCCTGGGAGCGATGAGCCGCACCTACCATCGGCTCTACCGTACGCGTCTGGCGCGCGGCCCGTTCCGCGACGCGCCTCGGCCGATCCTGATCAACAATTGGGAGGCGACGTATTTCGATTTCAATGCCGACAAACTGGTGGCGATCGCCGCCCGCGCCAAGGACATCGGTGTCGAACTGATGGTCCTCGACGATGGCTGGTTCGGGGCGCGCAAGGATGATCGCGCCGGACTCGGCGATTGGGTGGTCAATGAGGACAAGCTCCCCGGCGGCCTGAGCACTCTGGCGGCGCGCATCGAAGCCCTCGACATGCGCTTCGGCATCTGGTTCGAGCCGGAGATGGTCAGCCCCGACAGCGATCTGTACCGCGCCCATCCCGATTGGTGCCTGCATATTCCCGGACGCCCGCGCACCGAGGCGCGCAGCCAGCTGGTACTCGACCTCACGCGCAGCGAGGTCCGCGAGTACGTCTATGAAGCGATCGCCCGCGTCTTGCGCAGTGCGCGCATCAGCTACGTGAAGTGGGACATGAACCGCCACCTCACCGAGGTCTGGTCGCCGGCGCATCCCGCGGGCGAGGTCCATCATCGCTATTGCCTCGGCGTCTACGCCCTGCTCGAACGCATCACCAGCGAGTTCCCGCAGGTGCTCTTCGAGAGCTGCAGTGGCGGCGGCGGGCGCTTCGATCCGGGCATGCTGCACTACCTGCCGCAGGTGTGGACCAGCGACAACACCGATGCCATCGCCCGCCTCGCGATCCAGTTCGGGACCTCGTTGGTCTATCCGCTCTCGGCCATGGGCGCCCATGTCTCGGCGGTGCCCAACCATCAGAACCAGCGCCTGACGCCGATGACCACCCGTGGGCATGTGGCGTTCACCGGGGCCTTCGGTTTCGAACTCGATCTCACTACGCTTTCCGCCGAGGATCTCGCCGCCGCCCGCAATCTGGTGTGCGAGTATCAGCGGGTGCGCGGCCTACTCGCGGCCGGGGATCTCTACCGCCTGCGTGCTCCCGAGGATCAGACCTGGGCGGCGTGGATGGTGGTGGCGCCCGATGGCAGCCAAGCGCTGGTGACGTACGTACGCATCCTCGCCGGCAGCAATCCGCCGCTGCCGGTGCTGCGTTTGCGCGGGCTGCAGCCCGAGGCGCGCTATCGTCTCGACGAAGGCGATGAGATCCTCGGCGGCGAGGTGCTCATGGCCATCGGCCTGCGGCCGTTCATCGCTCGCGATTTCACCTCCCGCACCTGGCATCTGGAACGTTGCCCATGAAGCTGTGGAGCACGTATTTCGATGCCGGCTCGTTCGCACGTGGCCTGGCGCAGTTCCGCAATCGTCAAGTCAGCGAGCTGTATGTGCGCGACAATGGCGTCGAGGCGGTGGTCGAGGGTGACACCGGCGTCTATGACGTGGTCATCGACTGGCAGCAGCGCGTCGACACCCAGTTCTCGGGTCTGGTCACTGACTGCACCTGTCCGGTGGGCGATTATTGCAAACACGCGGTGGCGGTGCTGGCGACCATGCTCGATCGTGAGCTGCAGAAGAAATCGCTGCTGCCGGTGCCCGAGGGCTGGACGAAAACTCCTTACCTCAAGCCGCTCCCCCAGGTGCGCCCTGCAACCAAGCCGAAAACCCCATTCGAGGAGCCACCGACGGTCGTTCTGTTGCCGTCGCAAATCAGCGATCCGGCGATGGCGTGGGTCCACGATCTGCTGGCGGCGGTCGTCGCCGAGCCCGCGCAGGCGCCGGTGGTCGCGGTCCTCACCAATGCTCCCGAGTTCGGCTGGCAGATCCTGCCGGTGCGCCTGCGGGCGTTGAAGCGCGAAGGGACTTGGGGCGTGGCCAAGCGCTACCGCAGCTGGAAGGATTTTGCGCACGCTCACGACGACCAGCTGCCGGCGAGCATCGCCTGGATCAGCGGCATCGGCGAGTGCTGGTACGAGGACGGGCAGGACGCCGATGGCATCCTGCGTTTGGGGTCGAGCTATCATTTCCGGCAGGTTATCGCCCGTGGCCTGGTGTTCATGGAGCCGCTTGCCGGTGGTTCCCTGACTCTGGGCGAAACCGCGGCCGGTGCTCTGATCTGGAAAAAATCCGCTGCCGGCTGGCAGCTGTGCTTACAGGCGGAAGGTGTGCCGGCAGATGCGCAGATCATGCGCCTCGACCAGCCGTGGTGGATTTCCCAGACGCAACGGCGAGTGGGGGAGGTCGCCCTGGGCTTCGACGACGAGCTGCTCGGGCGCATCCTGGGCATGCCACCCCTGCCGCTGGAAGTCCTGCCCGAGGTCGTGGCGCGCCTGCGGCTCAGCCACGCTGGCATACCGGCGGCTCCGCAAGAGCTCGAGCTGGCGCGGCCGGTGCCGGTACCGGTTTTGCGTGTTTGGACTGGCGCCCTGACCAGCACGGATTGGGCGCGCAGGCAACAGGCGCAGGTGCTGGCCCTGGTTAGTTTCCGTTATGGTGACCACGAGCTGCCGGCCTATGGCGAGGTCGTCAACAGCGTCAAGCGCACGCGCATCGTGCGTCAGATCGGTGCCGAGGCCGCGCGTTTGCAGGAGCTGCTGCGCACCGGCCTGACCTGCCTCGAAGACTTGCCGCAGTGGAGCGACGAGATCACCTCGTTCCCCTCGTCGTCCATCCATGTCGCCACCCAGCCGCTTGCGGCGATGGCCATGGCGCGCTTGCGGGCTACCGGGTGGGAGGTTAGCGGTACGAACGTCGGTAACGTCCCGGTCAGCGAGCTCGGGCCGGTAGCCGCCCAGCTCACCGACGATGGCGGCTGGTTCGATCTCGCGCTCGGTACCGAGATCGATGGCCAACGCATCGACCTCGTCCCCTTGCTGACGCCGCTGCTGCGCGGCGGTCCGGCGGCCTGGGCCGAGCTGCCCAACGCCAACGGGGCGGTGCTGGTGGAGCACGATGGACAGCGGCTGCTGCGCGTGCCGCTGACCTTGCTGCATGGTCTGCATGCGCACCTCCAGGCGCTGTTCGCTCGCGAACGTGGCGAGGCCTGGCGTCTGAATGTCTGGGATTCCGGAGTGCTCGCGGCCCTCGATGGCTGCGCTGTCAGCGTCCTCGGTGGCGAACGTCTGCGCGCGATCGCTGCCGCTCTGCTCGAACCCTTGCTGCCGGCACCGACACCACCCGGACTGCAGGCGGAACTGCGACCCTATCAAAGCCAGGGCCTGGCATGGTTGCAGCGGCTGCGCGCGGTCGAGCTCGGCGGCATCCTCGCCGATGACATGGGCCTGGGGAAGACCCTCCAGGTGATCGCGCATTTTTGCGCGGAAATGGCGGCAGGGCGCCTCGATCGTCCGTGCCTGGTGATCTGCCCGGCGAGCATGGTCGGGACCTGGCAGCGCGAACTGACGCGCTTCGCCCCGGGGCTCGCGTCCCAGGTGCTGTACGGCACCAATCGCGAGACCACCGCCCTGGTCGCCGGGGTCATCGGCATCACCACCTATGGCGTGCTGCATCGCGACATCGAACAGCTGGCGGCGATCCCGCTGCACATCGCCGTCTGCGACGAGGCCCAGGTGGTCAAGAATGCCGGCACCAAGGCCGCCCAGGCGTTGCGTCGCCTGGAAGCCCGCCAGCGTCTGTGCCTCACCGGCACGCCGTTGGAAAACCATCTCGGCGAACTGCACGCGCAGGTGACGTGGACGGCGGCAGGGGTTTTCGGCACGCGCGCGTCATTCGACACCTTCTTCGTCAAGCCGATCATCCAGGGTGACCGTGAACGCAGTGAGCTCCTGCGCCGGCGGCTGCAATTGGTCCTGTTGCGACGCACCAAGCAACAAGTCGCGACCGATCTGCCGCCGCGCAGCGAGAGCGTGATGATGGTCGAGCTGGGCGCGCGTCAGCGTGCGCTCTACGAGTCCATTCGCCTGGCCATGGACGCGCGCATCCGCGAAGTCATCGCCGCAAAGGGCCTCGCGCGCAGTGGCATCGAGGTCATCGAGGCCCTGCTGCGTCTGCGCCAGGTCGCCTGTGATCCGGCGCTCTTGAAAACCCCCGACGGACTGGCCTGCGCTGAATCCGCCAAGCTCGAGACCTTGGCGGAAATGCTGCCGACGATGGTCGAGGACGGCCGGCGGATCCTGATCTTCTCGCAGTTCACCTCGTTCCTTGATCGCATCGAGGACGTCGTCCTCCAGCCGGCCAACCTGACCTGGCTGCGTCTCGATGGCCAGACCCGCAATCGGCAGGTCCTGGTCGATCGTTTCCAGGCCAAAGAAGTGCCGATTTTCCTGCTCAGTCTCAAGGCTGGCGGCACCGGCCTGACCCTCACTGCCGCCGATACCGTGATCCTTGCCGATCCGTGGTGGAATCCGGCGGTCGAGGCGCAAGCCGCCGACCGCGCCCATCGCATCGGTCAGACCCAGCCGGTGCTGGTCTATCGCCTGGTCGCGGCGGCGACCATCGAGGAGAAGGTCTTAGCCCTGCAGGCGCGCAAGAGGGCCCTCGCCGATGCGCTCTATGATGAGACCGGGCAGAGCCTCGGCAGCCTCACCGCCGAGGATCTGGCGGCGCTGCTCGCACCGATAGCCTGACGATCCCGCGCCACCGGATCGCCTCCCGACAGGCTCCTAGCTTGGACGGATTATTCCCGCGATAGGCTTGCCGGCATGTCCCTCAAACGCCTCGTGCAGCTTACGTTTCTGTCTAGTCTGCTCATCAGCGTCGCGTCCGCGGTCGAGGTTGCGGGCAGGGTCATTCCCGACCGCGCCACGGTGGGCGAGGCGGCGGTGCCCTTGCGCGGCGCCGAGCTCTTGAAGTACAAATGGGTCATCTCGCTCTACGTCGCCGGCCTGTACCTGCCGCCGGATGCGCTGACCACGCCAGTGGCGGCCGTGGCCGCCACGCCAAAGCGCCTAGCGTTGCATTACGCCCGCGACATCCCGCGCGAAAAAATGGTCGAAGCCACCGACGAGACGATCGGCAGGGGTCTGACTTCGGCCCAGGTCAGCGCCCTCGCCGGCAGCTTGAAGACCTGGAATGCACTCTATCCCGCGACGCGCGAGAACGATGTCCTGACTTTCGACCATCTTCCCGGCGGGACCTTGATCATGGCCCTCAACGGTAAGGAGCTTGGCCGCGTGGTTGACGAAGCTTTCGCCCAGGCACTGTTCGCGATTTGGATCGGCGCCACGCCGGTGAAGGAATCCCTGCGCGACACCCTGATCGGGGTACGGGATTAGGCGCATAAGCGCACCTGGGGCACAGTGGCGCCGACTGAACCATCGCCGGAAGCCCCCAGGGTTTGGCAGGGCCGGGATGCTCGGCGTATCGGCGGTGGGCAGGATCCCGCCAAGGATGAGGGCCGGCATGAGGCGCATCCGGCTTCAGGTGAGGCCGCGAACCGCTTCTAAGATCAGAGTCCCTGATCCTCCGGAACCGTCGGTGAGACCAGGGAGTACCTGGGCCGGAGGCCGGTGCCGGAGTATTCGACGTCGACCTGGTTGAGATGTTCGAGCAGCCGCGCGATACGGCGCGAGATCTGTGGGCTGGGGAATTGGTGAAGCCTGACGGTAGGCGATCCAGGCGCCAACACCGCTGGGCGTCACCATGACGGCGATCTTTTCGCG
>JBILBP010000174.1:0-6016 GCA_044353645.1 Planctomycetota bacterium
CTCGCGCAGGCAGTCTAGCGCCATGAACGGTGAACGGCTCAATCAGATCATCCGCACCCTGCTCCTGCTCGGCCTGCTGGGTGTCTTCATTTGGTTGCTGATCGCTCACCTCCTCGAGGACCGCGAGTCCCTCGGCTTCGGGCGCCTGCGGCAAGGCGTCGGCCAGGACCCCGGCGTACGCGTGCTGATCGCCAACCGCCTGCCACCGGAGCCGATCAACAGTCACGACAAGGTCGTCATCGAGATGCTCCAGGAGACCGAGGTGGTGGCCCCGGACGATCCCCTCGGCAAGCATGAACTGCTCAAGGCCGGAGCCGTGCTCCGCGTTGAGGTCGTGGGCAATGATGGCTTCCTGCTGTCGAGCCGCGATTGGTCGGATGGTTCCAAGGACCGTATCTGGGCGGTGCAGACTTTTCTGGTCATGCCGCGCCACACACGCCCCGCTACCGACAACCGCCTCGATCGCGATGGTAATCCGATCCTGCCTATTCCGCGGAAGTTCGAGTCCGCCGACCAACGCGCGGTGTTCCGTCTCCAGGGCATCGATCCGAAGTTCCAGCCGCTCTATCGCGGCAGCCTGCAGGTGCTGTGGAACAGCCCGAAGGACATGCAGCTGATCAATCACCTGCCCATGGAGGCCTACCTTGAAGGCGTCATCGCCGTCGAGATGTCGCCGAGCTATCCGCTGGAGGCCCTCAAGGCCCAGGCCATCGCCAGCCGTGGTTTCGCCTACTGCCAGGCCGCCGCCGCCGCCAAGCGTCCATTCGACCTCGTCGATACCCGCGAAGACCAGGAATACCGCGGGGCCGGATTCTCGACCTTGGGTGTGATCAAGGCGGTGCTCGATACCCGTGGGGTCATCCCCACCGTGCATGGCAATCCCTTCATCCCCTTGTTCAGCGCCAGTTCGGGCGGCTACACTACTGCCATCGAGGCGGTGTTTCCCGGCGCCAAGGATCTCTATGGCCGTGAAGCGCTGGCGGCAGTGATGCTCGCCAGGCCCGATCCCTATTGCTTGCCGGGGGTCATCGCCCTCGGCAAGCAGGATACGCATTGGGAAACCAGCAACGACATCCTCTCGCAGGACATCCAGAAGAAGCTCGCCCAGGCGATGCAGGCTGAGGCGGCGCAGAATGGCGGTCAGCAGCTCGGCTTCATCAATCAGATCCGCGTCGGCCGCCGCGATCCGCGTTCGACGCGCGTCGAGACCCTGCTGGTCTCGCATACCTTGGCCACCAATCCGCTGGAGATCCCGGCGAGCACTTTCCGCAAGCTGGTCGGCCCGCAAATCATCAAGAGCACCCTGTGGAATCCCGAGAGCCCGAAGAAGATCGAAGGCCTCGATCGCAAATTCCGCTGGCACATCACCAGTTACGGTTGGGGTCATGGCGTGGGCATGAGCCAGGTCAGTGCATGGGAGATGGCCCATCAGGGCAAGTCGGCACGCTCGATCATCGAATTCTTCTACACCGATGTCGAAATGAAGGCCTTGTGGTGAACTGCCCATCCGCGCTGCGCTTTGAGCTGGTGGCCTGCGATGGCCTGGCCCGCGCCGGCACTTTGCACACCCCGCATGGCAGCGTACCGACCCCGGCCTTCATGGCCGTGGCCACGCTCGGCGGGCTGAAGGGGGTCACCGTGCAGCAGGCCGAGGAGTTCGGCCAGGGCATCGTACTCGGCAATACCTACCACCTCGCCTTGCGCCCCAGTGCCGAGACCGTGCACGCCCTCGGCGGTCTGCATCGCTTCAGCGGCTGGCGCGGTCCGATGCTCACTGATTCGGGTGGCTATCAGGTGTTCTCGCTCGCCAGCCAGCGCAAGATCAGCGAAGAAGGCGTGGCCTTCCGCAGCCATATCGACGGCACGGCGTTCATGCTCACGCCCGAGGAATCGATCCGCATCCAGCGCCTGCTCGGCGCCGATATCATCATGGCCTTCGATGAATGTCCGCCGTCCGACGGTACGCGTGAAGTCGTAGTCGCGGCGGTTGAGCGCACCGCGCGTTGGCTGGCGCGTTCGGTGGCAGCTTGGCGCGCCGATGGCCCGATCGGCGGCGCCGCCACGCAAGGCCTCTATGGCATCGTCCAGGGCGGCCTGCACCGCGATCTGCGCGAGCGCTCGGCGGGCGACATCCTCAGCCATGACTTGCCGGGGTACGCCATCGGCGGCCTGGCCGTGGGCGAGGGCTTCGCGGCCCGCAACGCCGTCCTCGATTGGACGGTGCCTTTGCTGCCGCTCGACAAACCCCGCTACCTCATGGGCGTGGGCACGCCGCTCGACCTGCTCGAAGCCGTGGCCCGTGGCGTCGATCAATTCGATTGCGTGCTGCCGACGCGCATGGGCCGGCACGGCATCGCCTACACTGATAACGGTCCGCTGCGCATCAAACGCGCCGAGCACGCCCTCGACGCCAGCCCGCTCGATGCCTCGACGCCGAGTCAGGCCTCACGGGTTAGCCGCGGCTACCTCCATCACCTGTTCAAGAGCGGTGAGACCCTTGCCGGCCAGCTGCTGTCGATCCACAATCTAGCCTATTATCGGCGGCTGATGGCGCGCATGCGCGCGAGCATCCGCGCCCAGCGTTTCGCGGAATTCGCCGATGCCTTCCGCCTGAGCTATGTCGACGACAAAGCGGATCCGCCGAGTGGCGACTAACGTGTTCGAAGTGCCGTCATCTGGATAGGGGTAGGGACGGCCCTTGCGGGCCACCCCTACCCCTATCCAGGATTTTGCCTACAGACGCTGGGAATACACCATGACCTATGACGTGATCGCCTACACCGACGGTGGTTGCCGTGGCAATCCGGGCGCGGGCGGGTGGGGCTTCATCCTCATCAATACCGTCAGCGGCAATGCCCTCGAACGCTGCGGCGGCGAACGCGAGACGACTAACAACCGCATGGAGATGATGGCGGCGATCGAGGCCATCAAGGCGATCAAGAAGCCCAACCTGCGCATTCAGCTGCACACCGACAGCCAGTATCTGGTCAAGTCGATGACTGAATGGGTCACCGGCTGGAAGGCCCGCGGCTGGAAAAAGAAGGACGGCGAGTTGAAAAACGTCGATCTCTTGCAAGAGCTCGAGCGTTTGAATCAGCTGCACCGGGTATCCTGGCAATGGGTCAAAGGCCATGCCGGCAATCCCGGCAACGAACGCGCCGATGCGCTTACCAACAAAGCCATGGATGCGGTACAGGCCAAGCGCGATGCGAGCTGGGAATGCCGTCGCACTTGGCCGTGAGGACCATCGCCGACGTGCGATGATCCTCGCGCGCGTTCAGCGCTGGCGCAGTTTGGCCAGCAAACGCAGGATCTCGAGGTACAGCCAGATCAGGGTCACGACCAGCGCCAGGGCGCCCACCCATTCCATGTATTTCGGCTGGCGGTTGTCGGAGGCGCTTTCGATGAAGTGGAAATCGACGATCAGGTTGAAGGCCGCCAGGCCCACGCACAGGACGCTGAAGCCGATGCCGATCGGGCCCGAGCCAGAGAGCGTCGCGGTCACGCCGGTGGCCAGGCCGAACAGGTTCAGCAGGAAGAGGATCCCGACTCCGATCGCCAGGCCCACGGTCGCACCGATGATGACCTTCAGCACCATCGGCGTGGCGCGGATGATGCGTTGGGTGTAGAGGAACAGCATGCCCATCAGGGTCCCGATGGTGAGGGCCGCGGCGAGCAGCGGCAGGCCTTTGTACTGCACGTTATAGACGTAGCTCACGCCACCCAGCAAGACGCCCTGGCAGAGGACATAGAGGGTGCCGGTGATCGGCGTGCTGCGCGGAAAGAAGCCCGCGATCAGCGCCAGGACCAGGCCGGCGATCGCCGAGCCGAGCAGGACCGGACCGACGGCCATGGTGAAGATCAGCTTGGTGCGTTCGAGCGAGTCCCAGGTGGCGGCGAACATCAGCAGCATCAACAGCAGGAAGAAGCCGGTCTTGGCGACGGTCCCGTTGATGGTCATGACGTTGTCGCCGGTGGCGGCGGAATTGCGCCATTGGTCGGCATTGAGGAGGGGGTTGCTCATAGGCCCAGTCGTAGCCGATCGATCCCCACTGTCCACGCGCCTTTCCGTCGCATACTGCGCATATGCGTCTCCTTCTGCTGATCTGGTGCCTCGCCATTCCGACCTTCGCCGTCGAAGAGCAATGGTTCGTCGGAACCCTCGGCGGGCAGCCGCTGGTCTCGTTGCGCCAGGTCACCGAGGTCCTCGGCGACGGCCGACGTCAGACGGTCAGCGACATGCTCATGATCATCCGCCGGACGTTGCCCGGCCAGCCGGAATTCCGCATGGAACTGCGCGAGACGCAATCCCTGATCGAACAGGCCGATGGCACCCTGGTGAGCTTCCGCTTCGATCACGATGAGAACGGTAGCGTGACCACCGCCAGCGGCACGGTCGGCAAGGATTTCGTCGACGGCGTGCTCGCCCGCCTCGGACGGACGACCCGGATCAGCCTGCCGATTCCGGCGAATATGCGCCTGCTCGGCGATGTCGCCGCCCAGCAGGCCCTGACCAAGTCGGGTCTGGCCGCGGGAGCGACCACGACCTTCACCTCGCTCGGCCTGATCAGCAATCAGGTGACGATCCTCACCAGCACCGCCACCGCCCGCGGGCATGCGGATGGCCGCCTGCTCTTCGAGGTCGTCGTCGATGCCGTGCCGTTGCCGATGCAGATGCGTCTGCTGCCCAGCGGCGAACTCGCGGGCATGACCATGAACCTCGGGGTGATGGTCCTCGAGCTGAAGCCATCAGCGGGCCCGGTGGCCTTGCGCGGAGCGGAGTTGCCGCCGACCGGCCTGGTGGTGGCGGCCGGGCCGACCCCTGGGCTCGGCGCCAGCAACCGCCTGCGCATTCCTGCGGGAGTACCCTTGCCCGCCGATCCGTTCCAGCACGAGGAAGCCGACCTGGTCACGGTCCGCGCCGAGGCTCCGCCGTCAGCGTTGACCTCTGTCGAGCGCGAACGCTATCTTGCGGCCACGCCGCAATTCGAGCTCGATGATCCGGGGCTGCGGGAGTGGGTACTTGCCATTGCCGGAGCGGGTGGCGTCAGCGAGCGTGCCGAGCGTTTGCGCCTGGCGGTGCGTTCGCACATCACCATCAAGGATCTCACCAAGGGCGATGGCTCGGCCTTGGAGACCTTCCGCAGCCGGCGCGGCGACTGCACCGAGCACGCGGCCCTGCTGGCGGCGGCCCTGCGCATCGCCGGCGTTCCCGCGCGGGTCGAGGTCGGGCTGGTTTTCGCCCCCGATTATGGCGGCTGGGTCGGGCATGCCTGGAATCAGGCCTATGACGGACAGCGCTGGATTCATCTCGACAGCGCCTATCCCGGCATCGTCCGTTCGCGCTACCTCGGCTTGGGCTTCGCCGATGGCCTGCAGACCGGCGCCGCCCTGATGGTCCAGCTCAACCGTTTCCTCGGCAAGACCGTGACCGTGGTGCCGTAACCTGGGCGCATAAAAAAAGCCCCAGGCATATGCCTGAGGCTTTCCAGTTCGGCTCGCTCGCGATCAGCCGACCTTGCGCGCTCCGGATTCGCCCGAGCGGCCGAGGGCGATCGACTGCTGCATCAAGAACCACTGCGCCTCGGCCTCGTTGCGCTTGATGGTGGCTTGGTCGGTGGCGTTGCTCGAACCCAGCTGATCGAGCTTCTTCTGGATCAGCTCGAGGTCGATGCTCTTGAAATCGACGGCGGCTTCCACGAACAGTCGCACCTGGTCGTTGAGGACCTGGGCCACACCACCCTTGAGAGCAACGTTGATCTCTTTGCCGGCGAGGTCACGGATCATCGCAAAGCCGACCTTGAGCTGCGCCACCATCGGCGCTATGCCGGTGCGGACACCGACCTGGCCATCGACGGCGGTGAAGGTCACGTGGCTGGCCTGGTAGGGGGGCAGCGCACGTTCAGGGGTGATGATCGACACGGTCAGCATGGCAGGGTTCCGCTTGTCAGGGTTCGTGTTGGACGGTGCTCAGGCGAGCACCGCGACCCTTACTTCTTCAGCTTCTCGGCCTTGG
>JBILBP010000176.1:0-6007 GCA_044353645.1 Planctomycetota bacterium
GGGGCCAGGGACCAGGGACCAAGGACCAGGGACCAAGGACCAGCAACCAGCGATGTAGCATGGGTATCCGTGCCATCATCAACGTCGCCGCCAATATCGCCGCCAATATCGCCGCCAATATTGCCGAAGGTGCAGAACGCGGTAGCAGCCGTGACTTTGTCACATTCCTCAGGATCGCCGACGGCCCCAATTCCGAGACCCAGGCCCTGACCCTCATCGCCGGCGATGCCGGCATCTTCGAAGCGAGCCACGTTGCCGAGATCGTCGGACGTACTCAAGAAACCAGCTACATGCTGAGTGCATTGATGTACACGTGCCGCGGCTGTACCAAAATTGATGTCTCGCGCCTCGTCATTCCTCGCGCCTCGCGCGGGCCCGCATGGGCGCGCCGGCGGGTCCAGGGGCGGCTGCCCCTGGTCGGGGGCGTAGCGGGGGCCGAGCCCCCGCGAACAACGGAGACCCGGGCAAAGTCCGGCGTCGACAGGCAGCCGCGATCGCAACGCGATCGTCAGCGGGCCACCGGACCGCGCGCGAGCAACGCGAGCCGGCTGCCGTTAGAGCGCGAGCCGGCTGCCGTTAGAGCGCGAGCCGGCTGCCGTTAGTTCCTTCGTTAGAGCCCTCTGCGGATGACCGAGCCATTGAAGCGGATCTCAAAACGATAGCGCGGCTTCTTGGTGCAGATGATGTAGAACGTCACCGGATCGATGCGCGTGGGGATGTCCCGCCCCTCGACCGTGGCCGTGGTGCGATAGCCGCGTTCATTGAGGACATCAACGAGCATGGTCATCGCCAAGGGATTGGCGAACAGTTCGTTCTCGGTGGTGATCTTGGCCAGGCCGGTGATGCCGTGGAGCAGGATGACCGGCACGAAATCCTGTTCGATGGCGTCGATGACACGATGGAACAGCGGCGTCTGTTCACGCTGATACGACTCGAGACGCCGCACCAGGTGCTGCCTGGCGTTGAGTACGATCTCGCTCGCCAAGGGGATGTGATGCAGGGCGTCGAAGGTCTCGTCATCGAGTTCCAGAGAGCTCTGGTAGGCGAATTCGCGGATGATCGCGCGCTCGACCGAACCGACATCGCCCTGGGCATTGATCACATGGTAGTGGAAGACCTCCTTAAGGCTCTGCAGTACCGCATAGGTCTGCTCCATGAACACCCGATAGCGCTTGCGGCAGGATTCCTCGTTGAGGTCGGTGGCACGCTCTTCCATGAGCTGGCCGACGCCGGTTTCGCGCACCCGGGCATTGTGGGCGATAAGCTGGCGGCCGCGCTTGAGCTGGCGCTCGATTGATTCCTTCTCCTCGACGTAGAGCACCACGATCTGGAAGATCGGCTTGGGGAAGAACCCCGCGCGCGGCGTGTCGCAGTACTTGGCGCGCAGTTCGAGCATCTGCTTGTAGAGCAGCTTGACGCATTCGACCTGCACCCGCGAACGCGGGAAGCCATCGATGAGCACGCCGCCGTCATACTCGGGATTGAGGAGTTTGGTGAAGAGGATGCGGATGACATCGCGGTCGCCGACGAGGTTGCCACCGTCCTTGAGGCGTTTCATCTCCGGCAAATCAAGCAGCTCGCTGGTGACGATCGGCAGCGCGGTGATGCTGCGTTCGCGGAGGATGAAGGGCGTGTTGGTACCCTTGCCCGAACCCGGGGCGCCACCCAGCCAGATCATCTCCTTGGGCAGGCTGGCGGAACCGGACTCGACGCGCTGCGCAAGCTCGGCCCAGACCTCGCGGAAGATGGCTTGAGCTTCCTCGGAAACCTGATCGGTGCCGTTCGCAGCATGCTTGTTGGGAAGATGATTCTGGACCATGGGGGCTGCTCGCAGGGCAGAGATATTCGGGCCCAGCGCGCCGAGGCAACCCGTCGGCGCGCTGGGCTCGCGCTACATGCGCCGATCAATCGACCTCGACGATGCTGATCCGTCCACCCATGCATACATCGACATCGGCGCCAGGAATTCGCTCGCGCTGGTGATAATCGCCGCAGTAGCGCAGACCTTCCGGCGAATAATCCATGGCCAAGGGTAAGGGCGAGGGATCCAAGGCACAGCGCTGGGCGGCAGGCGGCGCACTGCCGGGCTCGAGGTGCGGGAGATTGACGCTGACGTAGCCCTGTGGTTTGGCCAACAGCTCAGGAAGGAGCCCGGCCAGCCAGGTCGCCGCCTGGGTCCAATCCACGGCCAGGCCACGACGCTGGTAGTGCGAACAGGCGATGCCACGCACCCCGTGCGAGGCGGCTTCGCGGGCCGCCGCCACGGTTCCGCTGCCATGCACGTCGAAGCCGAGATTGCCGCCGTGGTTGATGCCCGAGAGCACCGCCTGCGCTCTTGGCGCGAGATGCGTCAAGGCCGCGCGTACGCAATCGGCGGGCGAGCCCGCTACCGCCCAGCGCTGAGGCGCCCACGCAGTCGGCGGACGGGCTTCGACGGCGAAGGTCCGGCCGGTGGTCAGCGCATGGCCACAGCCAGACCACGCCCCCTGAGGAGCGACCACGATCAGCTCGAGCTGAGGTATGCGCGCCGCGGCCACGCACAGTGCGTGGATGCCGGGAGCGTCGATTCCATCGTCGTTGGTGATGATTACCCGCATGTGATCTCCGCTTTCCCAGGGCAAGCCTTGCGTGCGCGCGCCGCAATCAACGATTCGCCACCCTGGAGACCGAATGGAATTCGCTGATCTGAAACTGGCCGAGCCGATCTTGCGTGCCGTACACGAAGAAGGCTACACCACCCCCACCCCGATTCAGCAGGGCGCGATCCCGCTGATCCTCAGCGGGCGGGATTTGTTGGGCTGCGCCCAGACCGGTACCGGCAAGACCGCCGCGTTCGCCCTGCCGATCCTCCATCGTTTGACCACCGACAGCCGTCATGCAACCGCTGCTGGTGCTCCACGCCCCGCGCGTCGCCCGATCCGCTGCCTGGTACTGACCCCGACGCGTGAACTCGCCGCCCAGATCGGCGACAGCTTCAAGGCCTATGGCAAGCACACCGGCCTGCAGCACACCGTCATCTATGGCGGCGTCGGCCAGCGTCCGCAGGAAGACGCCCTGCGCCGTGGCGTCGATGTCGTGATCGCCTGCCCAGGTCGGTTGATCGATCTCATGAATCAGGGCTTCGTCGATCTGCGCAACCTCTCGATCTTCGTCCTCGACGAAGCCGATCGCATGCTCGACATGGGCTTCATCCACGACATCAAGCGCATCGTCGCCAAGGTCCCGCCGGTCCGCCAGACGCTGTTCTTTTCCGCGACCATGCCGCGCGAGATCAAGGTCCTCGCCGACAGCCTGCTGCGCGATCCGGCGCAAGTCGAGGTCGCACCCGTCTCGAGTGCCGCCGAAACCGTCACCCAGTCGGTGTTCTTCATCGACAAGGGCAACAAGCAGCTGCTGCTCAACCATTTGCTCGGCGATGCCGGCCTCGCCCGGGTGCTGGTCTTCACGCGCACCAAGCACGGCGCCGACAAGGTCGTCAAGCAGCTCGCCCGGGTCGTCGTGCCCTCGGCGGCGATCCACGGCAACAAGAGCCAGAACAATCGCCTGCGCGCCATCGATGACTTCAAGAGCGGGCGCATCCGCGTGCTCGTGGCCAGCGACATCGCCTCGCGCGGTCTCGACATCGACGGCGTCACCCACGTCATCAATTACGACATCCCCAACGAGCCCGAGACCTACGTCCACCGCATCGGCCGCACCGGACGCGCCGGAGCCTCGGGTACCGCCTTCTCGTTCTGCGACAGCGAGGAACGCGGTTATCTCAAGGACATCGAGCGCATCATGCGCAAGGCCGTACCGGTGAAGGACCACAACTTCCGTGGCCCGCCGCCGCCCGCCGATCCCAGCGATCGTCCGGAGCGTCCGATCGGCTTCCGCGGTCGTCGCGAAAGCCATGGCAGCGGCGGCGCGCGTTCGAGCCGCGCTCCCCGCAACGAAGGCAGCGTACAGAACCGCGGCCAGGGCGGCTCACGGCACGCCGGCAACAGCGGCCGCCCCAATCACGGACGCGGCCCCAGCCACCAGTCGGATCGTCGCCCGCCGCAAGGAGGTTGAGCTTCGGCACCGCCGTCGCTCTACATGGGCGACGACGGTGCTGCTGTGGCACTAAACCACGACCTCTTCAAGATCCCAAGCTACGACATCGACCGCTCCCGGCGTGCCACGGGGGACCAATTGGCCGTCGTCGGCGACCTGGAACATCGCGGGCTTGAAATTGGCGATCCAGATCGGCGCCAAGCGCTCATCTAAGCTGTGGATCTGACCGGCTTTCACCCAGTGCCGGAAGTGTCCATCAGCGGTGGTCAAACGGACGCGGAATCGGCTCATGCCGGCACCCTGCGGCGCCAACCGAAAAACGCCAGCAGCGGTACGGCCGCCACCAGGGGCAGCAGGTAATACGCGACCCGGAAAGCGAGCAGGCCGGCGACCAGATCGACCTTCGTGGCATCGCTCAAGGACTCCGGCCACAGACCGAGGATGCTGGCTTCGAGCACGCCGATACCTCCGGGAACCTGGCTCAGCCGGGCGAGGGCCATGGCCACTACCACCACCGCCAAAAAGGTCAGCAGCGGCAGGCTCGTACCTGCCGGTTGCAGCGCCGCCGCCAACAGCACGCAGGCGATTTTTTCACCACCGCCGGCAGCGAGACCGCGCAGCGCCGCCGGCACGCTGGGCATGGCGACAGTGACCTTGCCCCAGGTCAGCGGGGCCACTCGCCAGCATCCCAGTAACCACAGCCCAACGCCCGCCACCGTTGCCAGACCGAGCCAGGGCGCCCATGACCACGGACCGGCAATGAAGCAGAGGACGCCGATCAGCAACGCCATACCGGCATTGCCGTGCACGGTGACGATGAAGGTCGCCACCAGGGCCTGCGTAAGGGTATAGCCCCATCGTCCGAGCAGGCGTACGCGCACCGCCCCGGCGATGAGGAAGCCTTTGCCGGTGGTCAAGGACAGGCCCTGCGCCGTCACCGCCAGGAGCAGTGCTCGCGCCGGGGAGAGCGGACGACCCTGATGGCTGGTGGCGAGCCGCTCAAGCCCGGCATAGCCGATGTACGAGCCGATCAGCAAGGCGGCGCCAGCGCCGTAGCGCCAGCCGGGCATGGCCAGGAAAGCGCGCAGTACCGCCTGCAGGTCGAGGCCTGCCAGCTGATGCCACAAGACCCAGACCGCGATCGCCATCAGCACCACTACCACCGCCGGTCCCAGCCAGCGCATCCCCGTCGTCAACATCATGGGCGCATGCTCTGCCCGCGAGCAGCTGTTCCTAGCGAGTTGTCATCGGGCGTGCTTACCGGCGGAGCAGCGGTACCCGCACGGCATGGTCGAAGACCACCGTCGCGGTGGCCCGGGCCGGAATGACCAGGCCGGTGCCGGCGGAACGCGCCACCTCGATGCGCATGCCCTTCAAACCATCGGAATTATCCGTGACATACCCGGATGCCGCCACGACATGCTCCTGATCATCGGCGGTGACGACAGTGATTTTCCGCAACTGCAGACCGCAACGATCCTCGGGCTGCAGGGGCGCGGCATGGAATTGCAAGACGATGCGCTTGACCTGCGAAGTCGGCAATGATGCCCCAGTTCCGGTTCTCGCATACGGTAGCTCCAGGGTCTGATCGATCAGTGCCTCGAGCGCCAACTCCTGTTCGAATACTACCCAATTGCCAGCCCCCTGCGCCAGGGTCAGCTGCTCGACCGGAGCGTCGCGGACCGGTGCCGGAGTCCTGCTGCAGCCTGCCATGACCGTGACGATCAGCATGCACGAGCGGACGTCCAAGGTGATCACGATCCACTGGCGTACGCACCCCCGTCCACCCAATGGCGTTCAGGTAGCACGACTCCTCCCATTGGGGTTCTTGCGCACGCGTGATTCGCTGAGATTTGGCCGTCTTTTCGCGGCATATCGCACGAGATCAGCAATGTCCTTGGCCATGGCCAACTCCAGTCCTTCGGCGGTGACGACGCCGGTCATGAGTCGTTGGAACCAATCGGTGACGATG
>JBILBP010000175.1:0-6007 GCA_044353645.1 Planctomycetota bacterium
TGGCCCCTGGCCCCTGGCCCCTGGCCCCTGGCCCCTGGCCCCTGGCCCCTGGCCCCTGGCCCCTGTTCTCTCCCTACTGCCCTCGCTGAAGGAATTATGCTACGAGCGTTGATGCTGCTGTTGTGGTCGGTGGCGGTTTTCGCCGCTGACGCGGAAGCCCTGCTGGTCGGGCTGGCGGCTCCCGAACGGGCCGCGCGCTTGCAGGCCCTGGCCGCCATCGGTGATAGCCGCGATCCGCGGGCGGTGGCCTTTCTCGATGATTATCGGCAGGGCTCGGCCTACCTGCTGGGTGAACGGCAGATCGTCCTGGTGTTGAGCATCGTCGACGGTCGCGGCCAACCCCTGGCCCCCTTGACGCGCACGCCCATCGGCGCGCCGCTTGCCGAATCCGCCCTGACCGGGCTCGAAATTTCTGGCCCTGAGCGCAAAGCCGCCGGGGCCGCGATCACCCGTCTGCATATTGCGGACCCCGACATCAACGTGCGTTTGGGGGCCGTGACCAAGGCCGGCGATACCGGCGGGGCCGCCAACCGCGCGGCCTTGGCGATGGCCCTGGGCGATGAGAAGGATGCCCGCGTGCTGCGCGCTATCCAGGAAGGCCTGGCCTTGATCGACCTTGCTGATGGCGACGTTGCTAGCCAGCGGGCCGCCATGGCGACCTTGAGCGAATTCGCCTCGCTGCGCGCGCGCGATCGCCTGCGGACCTTGGCGGCCGGCGACGGCCCCCTGGCCGAGGCCGCGAAACCGGCCTTGGCGCGCATCGATGCCCGGCAGTCGACGGTGCGCAGCATCCAGACGGTATTCGCCGGTGTTTCCGCGGGCAGCATCTTGGTGCTGATGGCCCTCGGCCTGTCGATCACCTTTGGTCTGATGGGCGTCATCAACATGGCCCACGGCGAGATGCTGATGATCGGCGCCTATGCGACATTGCTCACGCAGTGGGTCTTCGCCTATCTGCCGCCGGCCCTGCAGCCGTGGTATCTGGTGGTCGGCATCGGCACCGGTTTCCTCGCCGCCGCCGCCACCGGCTGGGTGCTCGAACTGCTCGTCATCCGCCATCTCTACGGACGACCGTTGGAGACCCTGCTCGCGACCTGGGGCATCTCGTACCTGCTGATCCAAACCATGCGTACGATCTTCGGCGACAATCAGGCGGTGACCGCGCCGCCGTGGCTGGTCGGCGGCTGGGAGCCGATGCCCGAGCTGGTGCTGCCGTGGAATCGCATCTTCATCATCGCCGTGACCCTGGTGGCGGTGACCGGCGTGGTGGTGCTGTTCCGCTGGACGCGCCTCGGTCTGCTGTTGCGGGCGACGGTGCAGAGTCGGACCACGGCTGCGACCCTCGGCGTCGATACGCGGCGCATCGATGGCGTGACCTTCGCCATCGGCTCGGGTCTGGCCGGCGCCGCTGGCTGCGTCTTCACCCTGATCGGCGGCTTGAAGCCCGACATGGGCCAGGAGTTCATCATCGACAGCTTCCTGGTCGTCGCGACCGGAGGGGTTGGCAATCTCGCCGGGGTCTGCTGTTCGGGCTTCGCCCTCGGGCTGTTGAACAAATTCCTTGAGCCGGTGACCCAGGCGGTGTTCGCCAAGGTCTTCGTGCTGGTGGCGGTGATCATCTTCCTGCAATTCAAACCGGCCGGCATATTTCCGCCCAAAGGGAGACTGGCAGATGTATGAGGAATTATCGCCAGCGCAGTGGGCGCTGGTCAAAGGCATCCGTCGCAGCAGTTGGCGCGGCGTGCTGGAGTGGACCGATCGCGCCGGCCTGGCGATATTGGCGGCGGTGCTCCTGCTGCTGTTCCCGTACCTCGCCGGTCTCGGACTGATCGATCAGGCGACCGTCAGCCAGATGGGTCGCTACTGCTGCCTGGCGGTGCTCGCCGTGGGTCTCGATCTGGTGTGGGGCTATGCCGGCATTCTGAGCCTCTGTCAGGCGCTGTTCTTCACCCTCGGCAGTTACGCCTTGGGCATGCACCTGTGCATGGTCGGGCCGCAGGCCAATGGCGTGCCCTTGGCGCTGTCGTATCTCTCCAGTGATGTCGGCGGAGCGGCTTTGCCGGGGTTCTGGAAACCCTTCGCCTCGTTCCCGTTCACGGTCCTGGCGGTGGCGCTGATCCCGGGAGCGATCGCCTTCGGCTTCGGTTATCTCGCCTTCCGCTCACGCATCCGCGGCGTCTATTTCTCGATCATCACCCAGGCGCTGACCGTCGTCGGCTTCCTGCTCTTCTGCCGCAATGACCTGCGTCTGTGCGGCACCAACGGCCTGACCAACTTCAGCCAGCTGCTCGGCGCCTCGCTGGCGGCACCGGCGACCAAGCTCGCGCTCTACGAGGTCTCGGCCCTGCTCTTGATCGCTTCGGTGTGCTTCGCCTTGTGGCTGACGCGCACCCGCTTCGGGCGCCTGCTGGTCGCGGTCCGCGACAGCGAGTCGCGGTTGCGCTTCGCCGGCTATCAGCCGGTGTGGTTCAAGACCGCGGTGTTCACCATCGGCGCGGTGATGGCGGGCCTCGGCGGCGCTCTTTATGCGCCGCAGACCGGCATCATCACCCCGTCCAACCTCAAGGCCGCGGAATCGCTGATGGTCGTGGTGTGGGTCGCGGTCGGCGGTCGTGGCACGGTGGTGGGGGCGGTGGTCGGGGCCCTGGCGATCAACTTCCTCTATTCGCAGCTGACCTCGTTGGTGCCCAAGCTGTGGCCGTTCATTCTCGGCGGGCTGTTCGTGACCGTGGTCCTGTGCCTGCCCGATGGTCTGATCGGCGCCTGGCGCCGCCTGCTGGCGCGGGTCCGTGGAGTCCATGATGTCTAAGCAACTCGATCTTTTGCAGATGACCGAGGTGCAGGTGGTCTTCGATGGCTTCAAGGCCCTCGACATCCATTATTTCGGCGTCGATCGTGGTGAGCTGCGGGTGGTCATCGGCCCCAACGGCGCCGGCAAGACGACCTTGTGCGACGTCATCAGCGGCAAGACCAAGCCGACCGCGGGCAAGGTGGTGTTCGATGATCTCGACATCACCCGCGCCCGCGACACCGCCATCTCGGCGCTCGGCGTCGGGCGCAAATTCCAGACGCCCTCGGTGTTCGACAGCCTGACGGTGTTCGAGAATCTGGAGCTCGCCCTGCCCGGCAAGCGCGGGGTGTGGGGCAGCGTCTTCGCCAAGGTCAGCGGCGCCGAGCGCGATGCCATCGAGGCCCAGCTCACGCGCGTGCGCCTGATCGAGGTCATGCACCGCCCGGCACGGCTGCTGTCGCATGGCCAGCGCCAGTGGCTGGAGATCAGCATGCTCATGCTCTCCGGCCCAAAGCTGCTGCTCGTCGACGAACCGGCGGCGGGTCTCACCGATCATGAGACGGCGCTGACCGCCGAACTGCTGCTGGAATTGAAAGGCGACCACACCTTGATCGTCATCGAACACGATATGGATTTCGTCCGTCGCCTCGGCGGGCGCGTGACCTGCCTGTGCGAAGGGCGGGTGCTCGCCGACGGCACCCTCGATCAGGTCAGCGCCAATGAGGCGGTGCGCTCGGCCTACCTCGGACGCGCCAAGAAGAGCGACGCATCATGCTGACGGTCACCGATCTGCAGGTCACATACGGGGCGGTGGTCGCGGTCAACGGCGTGAGCTTCACCGCCAAGGCCGGCGAGATCACCTGCGTCATGGGCCGCAATGGCGTGGGCAAGACGACGCTGATGCGCGCGATCATGGGCGTGCGCCGCGCGGCCGCCGGGGCCGTGACCCTCGACGGCGCCGAGGTCACCGCCCTGCCGGCGCATCGCCGGGCCAAGGCCGGCATCGCTCTAGTGCCGCAGGGCCGCGAGATCTTTCCGCGTTTGACGGTCTACGAGAATCTCCTCGTCGGGCTCGAGGCCGCTCGCGAGCGCCGGCTGCAGGTCATCGACGAGGCCTACGCGATGTTCCCGATCCTCAAGCAGTTCGCCAAGCGCATGGGCGGCGATCTCTCCGGCGGCCAGCAGCAGCAGCTGGCCATCGCCCGGGCCCTCGTTGGCGGCCCGAAGGTGCTGCTGCTCGACGAACCCACCGAGGGCATCCAGCCGAACATCATCGATGACATCGGCGTCGTCCTGCGCCGCCTCGCCAGCGAGCGCGGCATGGCGATCATCCTCGTCGAGCAATACGTCGCCTGGGTCCGCGAGATCGGTCATAATTTCCACGCCATGGATCGCGGCCGCATCGTCGCCTCGGGTGCGACCAGTGACTTGACCGACGCCGTGGTTTCCCGTCATCTTAGCGTATGAACGCCATTCTGCGTGCAGCGGTCGCGCCGCACCACCAGGCGATGCGTGCCGGCAGCGGCCGCCTGGTGGTGCAGCGCGTCGACGGCGCGTCCTCGGTGACCATCTCCGAGGCCACCGATCCGCTGAAGTTCCTGGTCAGCACGCCGCGCGCCGCCTGCGCCTGGGCTTTTTCGACGACCTATGGCGGCGGCCTGATCGCGGGCGATCGCATCGAAATGGACATCGAGGTCGCCGCCGGGGCGCAGCTCTACCTCGGTACGCAGGCGAGCACCAAGGTCTATCGCAGTGACGGCCCGGTGGCGCGGCAGGAGTTCACCGCCAAGGTCGGCGCCGGTGGCCTGCTGGTGGCGCTGCCCGATCCGGTGACGCCCTTCGCCACCGCCCGCTTTCATCAGACGCAGAGTATCGACTGCGCCGCCAGCGCTGATCTGGTGTGGCTCGATGGCGTCACCTGCGGACGCGCCGCACGCGACGAACGCTGGGATTTCACCAGCTATATCTCGAGCCTTGAGCTGCGCGTCGACGGCTGTCCGCGTCTGCGCGACATGCTGCGCCTGGAGGCGGGCCTGCGCAGCATCCGCGCGCGCCTGCCCGAGGTCGAGGCCATGGCGACGCTGATCGTTGGTGGCCCGGGGATGAGCGGGCTGTGCGCCCAGCTGCAGACCGCCGTTGCCGCGCAACCCTTGGCACATCAGCCGCGCTTGACGCTCAGTCCGCTCGGCGCCTGGGGCGTACTGCTGCGTGCGGCTACGGTTGAACGCGAACAACTTGAACAGACGGTACGTCATCTCTTGGGTCCGCTCTGCCCACGTCTGGGCGATGACCCCTGGCAACGGAGGCCCTGATGCATCTTGCTCCTCGTGAACGTGACAAGCTGGTGCTGGTCCAGGTCGGGATCCTGGCACAGCGACGCCTGGCGCGCGGCCTGCGCCTCAACCATCCCGAGGCCGTCGGCCTGATCGCCCTGGTGGTGCTCGAACTGATCCGCGACGGACGCCATTCGGTGGCCCAGCTCATGAGCCTCGGACGGACGCTCATCGGACGCCGGCAGGTGCTGCCGGGCGTCCCCGATCTGATCCCTTCGGTGCAGGTCGAAGGGACCTTCCCTGACGGCACCAAGCTGGTCACCATCCATCATCCGCTGGCCGCCGAGGACGGGAATCTGACCTTGGCCCTGCATGGCAGCTTCCTTCCGGTTCCGGATCTGTCGGTATTTGCCCGCGAAGCCGAACACGCCGACAGCGAGCCGGGCGAGGTCATGACCCTTGCTGGCGAGCTGGTGCTCAATGCCGGCCGCGAGAGCGTGACCCTCTCGGTGACCAACCTCGGTGATCGTCCGATCCAGGTCGGCAGTCATTATCATTTCGTCGAGACCAATCCCTACCTGCGTTTCGATCGCGCGCGGGCCTATGGCCTGCGCCTCGACATCCCCGCTGGCACGGCGGTGCGCTTCGAACCGGGCGAGAGCAAGACCGTGCAGCTGGTGGCCATCGCCGGTAACCGCGTGATCCGGGGCGGCAACGCGCTCGCAGATGGCCCTGTAACCCCCGCCGGCCTGGCGCGCACCATGGATCGGGTGCGCATCGGCGGCTTCGCCCATCTGCCGGAGTGATGCTATGCGAACCATCAGCCGTAAAGCCTATGCCGAGATGTATGGCCCGACCACCGGCGACCGCGTGCGCCTGGGTGACACCAACCTCATCGCGCTCGTCGAGCGCGACCTCACGGTGTATGGCGACGAGTGCTGCT
>JBILBP010000177.1:0-6005 GCA_044353645.1 Planctomycetota bacterium
GCGCCAGACGCCGCCAGACTTTTAGCTCCTAGCCGCTAGGCTTTCAGCCAGTAGCCGCCAGGCTTTCAGCCAGTAGCGGTGGCTGGCGAGTGCGCGTGGTTGCGATCCTTCCTGCCTCGGTAGCGTGCGCTCTCCTTGGAATCTCCCATGCGCCGTACGTCTGTCCTGGTCTCCTCACTTGCCGCCTTCATCAGCGGCGCCGTCGGCTTGCACGCTGTGGAAGCCGGCACTGAATTGCCTGCAGAACAGATGCCGGGCTCGAAGTTCACCGTCGGGCAGCAGCGCCAGGTGGTGATCCGCGGCCTGCTCGATTTCGATGTAGTCAATCGCGGACGCTATCTCACCGGCAATGCTGATGAGAGCGATCATGACGGAAACGGCAATATTCGCGCGGAATTTGGCACCAGCGTCAAGCTCGACGAACGCGTCAAGGTCAATATTACTCTCGCCTACGAGGCCCGTTCGGGCGACAACACCGCCGATAGCAACGACGTCAACGAGCGCAGCGGATTCGCGGTGGTCGACGATGCCTATGTCGAATTCAAGGAATTCCTGGGCTTCGAATCAGTGGGCGTCCTCGTCGGACGCATGCCGGTGAGCTGGAATCTTCGCGAAGGTGACGGCGCCTTCCTCTATGACAGCGCCGCCAATCATCCCCGGGTGACCAGCTGGGACGGCGGTCGGGCGACCTGGAATGCCGTCGATACCATCGACATCACGCCCTTCGGCTACTCGCTGCCCGGGGCCAACACCTTGGCCGGGGTCGGAGTCGATTGGAAGCCTGCCAAATCAGGGGACAGCCGGACGTTTATTACAGGAATGGTCAGTTATGAACGCAAGCCGCCGACTCAGCAAGTGTCGCCGACGCTCAGCCAAAATTCGACCGTCGTGCTCGTCGATGGCGTACCCGGCGACAAGCTGCTGACCTATAGTGGTGGCTTCGACTTCCTCATCGGCGACGTCGATTTCTACGGCGAATTTGCGATGCAGAACGGTGATTATACCAGCGACATTGAGTACAGTGGCTACGGTGGCTATGTCGGCTTCGATTGGCATCTCTACCCGGCGCAAGCCCTGGTCGTGGGCGCGGAATTCGAAGCCTTGAGCGGCAATAAGAGTGATTCCCTGTCAAATGGCGGAAAATACAGCGCCTTCGTCAATAATTGGGAAGGGGTCAGCGACACCCTGATCGTCGAAAACGAGCAGTATGGTGAGCTCTCGAATCTCTTGACCGGCACCAACGCTCTGGGCCTGCAGGCAACCAAGCTCAAGGCCGGGGTGGCCTTCGATGATCGCAACAAGGTCCGCCTCAATCTCATCTACGGTTATTACCGCACCGCCGAATCGACCCCCAATGACGGACGCAGCTTCGGCCAAGAAGCCGATCTGAGCCTGTCGTGGCAGTACACCTACAACACCACGATCAAGCTCTTCGGCGGCGGCTTCATGCCCGGTGGCGCCTATCGGGCGGTCGCTCCCGGAGCGAACCCCGGCACCGATCTGATCTACTGCACGGGCCTCAGCCTGGCGGTGATCTTCTAATCGGCAGCGCTAGGAGCCTCTCGGAGATAGGCCAGCAAGGCTGACTCGGTCTCGTACGGCAGCTCCGGCGTTGGCAAAACGGTCAGATAGCTCCCGCTATCCGCCCGTCTTGCCGCCTTGGATCTGCCGCACGATACCTTCGCCATCCTCGTCGGCCTATCTCCGACAGACTCCTAGGAGCCTCTCGGGAATAGAAGGCCGAGGATGACGAAGGGAACGTACGGTATCCCCGGCGCCAGGAGGTGAAGCTCATCCTCGGCCGAGATGCCGGAGCCAGGCGACATGGGCGGCGAGGCCGCTCGCTAGCGAACGGTGTTCACGATAGGGTAAGCCATGTTCGCGGCAGGTGGCTTCGACCAGCGGCGACAGGGCCGGATAATGCACATGGCTGATGTGTGGCAGCAGATGATGTTCGATCTGGAAGTTGAGCCCACCGAGCAGCCAGGTGAGTACCGAATTCGAGCGCGAGAAATCGGCGGCGGTCAGCACCTGGTGCTCGGCCCAGCTGTGCGGCATCAGCCCACTGGCTGCGGGCGCGGCGGGGAATTCGACCAGGGCGGTGTTGTGCGCGAGCTGGAAGACCACGGCTAAGGTGATGCCAAGGGTGGCGGAGGCGATGAGGTAGCCGAGCAGCACGCACCACGGCGGCTGGAAGAGCAATGGGACGCCGAAGGCCAAACCGATGAAGAGCAGTTTCCCGACCGCGAAGATGGTCAGCTCGATGCCCCGTGGTCGGGGAATGCGATGCGGGCCGATGGCGCCTCCGATAACCTCGCGGAAGTCGTCATAGCACTGCCAGCGCACGGTCATCAGCCCGTACAGCGCCCAGATGTAGATGAATTGCCAGCGATGGAAGAACTCCCGGCGCTGCTGGGGTTCGAGGCGCACCAGCCGACCGACGCTGATATCGGTGTCATGGCCAGAGACATTGGCTCGCCCGTGGTGGAAGACGGCATGCTTCCAATGCCATAGGTAGGAACTACCGCCGATCAGATCGAGGGTCGCGGCGGCGAGGCGATTGCGCCAAGGCACCGGGCTGTAGGCGCGATGGCCGCCATCATGCTGGATATTGAAGCCAATGAGCGCCGCGAGGAAGCCAAGGGCCACGGCCAAGGGCACGGCCTGCCACCAGCGCGAGCTCACCAGCAGCAAAGCATAGCAGGAGGCGCTGGCGCCGAGGATCAGCGCCGTCTTCAGGTGAAGCCCGGCATCGCCCTGCGCTCGACGCGGCGCGACGCTGGCGAAATAGTCGTTTACCCGCCTCAGCAGTGCCTGTTGAAAACCCCGATCGGCCGGGAAGTGCAGGGCCTTGAGCGGTGCTGACGAGCGGAGTGCGGTCATCTGCGTCGGCTCGGCGCGAAGCGCGCCGCCGTCCTTGTGTGCCGAGGGGGTTGCCCACGGTGGAGGCGATGTTGGCTGCGCAGAAGAAGATCGGATGTGGATCTGATCAGGGCCTTCGGTGGTCGTCGTCATCAGGCGATCCCCGGCAGGCCGGGGACGAACAGCACGTCATCGAGCCAGGTGTCACGACCAGCGGCGACCAGCAGCAGACGTTGCGGGCCCGCCGGCGGGCCGATCGGCGCCACCAGCCGTCCGCCCGAGTTCAGGCGCGCGATGAGGCCCTCGGGACGGGTGGTGCAGGCGGCGGCGACATGGATGACATCGAAGGTGCCTTCGCTCAGCGCCAGTCCATCGCCATGACGGAGTTCGACACTGGGCGCGAAGTATGCCAGGCGCTCCCGCGTGGCCTCGATGAGGTCGCCTTGGCGTTCGATGGCGAGGACGGCGGTGGGGGCGGCCAGGCGTGCGAGGAGCGCGGCAGTGTAGCCCGAGCCGGCGCCAACATCGAGTACCCGCTTCCCGGGGCCGACCGCCAGCGCCGCGAGCATCGCCGCGATCAGCCGGGGTTGGCTGATCGTCTGGCCGGCGCCGATCGCACGGGCGCAGTCGTCATAGGCGCCGGCGCGCAGGCCGGCAGGCAGAAACGCATGGCGGGGCAGTTCGGCCATCGCTGCCCGTACGGCGGCGTCCGGGCACGCCGCCAGCTGATCGCGGACCATGCGCTGCCGGCGACGTTGGTCGGCCGGAGAATCGGCGATGAATGGTGTCGACATGCGTGGCTCCCCTGCTCGTCGTTGCTGATCGCCACTGATCGCCACTGATAGCTGCAGATCGCTGCTGAAAAGCGTAGATGTGGTCCAGCTGCAAGGCGCACGAGGCGATGGCATGGCAGACGCCATGTCGAGTCTCGTGCAACGCCGCACGCCGCAGGCGGGCTACATCTACGCTTTTCAGTCTTTGGTGGCGGTGCGGGGGGCGTTGACCTTGGTGTGGATGTGGTCCACGAGCAGGCCAATGGTCTCAAGACCGGGGCTGCCGGGCAGGGCTTCCTCGAAGTTGATGCCGAAGGCATCCTCCAGATCCATGCTTACTTCCGCGATATCGAGATGATTATTGGTGATATCCGGAATCAGGCGCTGGTTGTCGTAATCGAAGCCATCGTCCTCTTCGGCCGAGAGCGGCGGCGGCGGCAGCTGATGCAGCTTGTTGGCGAGGATTTCGATCACTTCGTCGTGAATGCGCTTGCGATCCATGGGTTCGGCTCCTCAGCCAGTGAATTTCTTGAAGATGAGCGAGGCATTGTGCCCGCCGAAGCCGAGGTTGTTCGACAGCGCGTAGTGCGCCTGCTGGCTGCGGGCGGTATTCGGCACGTAGTCGAGATCGCACTCGGGATCAGCGGTGAACTGATTGATCGTCGGCGGCAGCACGCCCTCGCGCAGGGCGAAGATACTGGCGATGGCCTCGATACCGCCGGCGGCACCGAGGGTGTGGCCGGTCATGCCCTTGGTGCTGGAGATCGCGAGCTTGCGCGCGTGATCGCCGAAGACCTGCTTGATGATGGTGGTCTCGCCGCGGTCGTTGAGGCTGGTGGAGGTCCCGTGAGCGTTGATGTAGCCGATGTCCTCGCGGCTGATGCCGGCGTCGTGCAGGGCCATGCGCATGCACGCCGTGCCACCAGCGCCGGTCGGATCAGGAGCCGTCTCATGATAGGCATCACCGGTGCAGCCATAGCCAACGATCTCACCGTAGATGACCGCGCCGCGGCGCTTGGCATGCTCGAGCTCTTCGAGGATGAGGATACCGGCGCCTTCGGCGATGACGAAGCCATCGCGGTCCTTATCGAACGGACGGCTGGCGGTTTCCGGACTGTCATTGCGCTCGGAAAGGGCACCGATGGCGTTGAATCCCGAAATCCCGAGGTTGGTGATCGGGGCTTCCGCGCCGCCGCTGATGGCGATGTCGCATTGGCCGTGGCGGATGTGGTGGAACGCTGCCCCGATGCAGTGGCTGCCGGTGGCGCAGGCGGTGGTGATCGAGTAGTTGGGGCCCTTGGCGCCATAGGCGATCGAGATGTCGCCGGCGGCGCTATCGACGATCATCTTCGGGACCAGGAACGGACTGACGCGGTGCGGACCGCGATCGGTCATGACCTTGACCTCGTCTTCGATGGTCTGCAGGCCGCCGATGCCCGAGCCAACGATGGTCGCGACGCGGAAGGGGTCGGCCCAGTTCTTGAAATCGAGGCCGCTCGACTTCATGGCCTCGGCGGCGGCGGTCAGTGCTAGCAGCACGAAGCGATCTTTGCGCCGCGCGCCCTTAGGGTCGCCGAGGGCCGTTGCCAGGTCGAGGTTGTTGACGTTCACCTGACCGCCGAACTTGGTCTTGTGCTTTTCGACATTGATATGGGTCAGCGCACCGATGCCGTGAGTGCCGGCCTTGAGGGCCTCCCAGAAGCTGGCTGTATCGCGGCCGTTGCAGGCCAATACGCCCATACCGGTGACGACGACGCGACGAGCCATGTGGGAAATTCCTGATAAAGATGGGTCTGGATGGCCGCGCAGAGCCGCCCTGGAAACAGTAAAAAACCGTCGTCCGGTAGGCACCGAGACGACGGCATCAGCAGCGGCTAGCGCTTATTTATTGGTCTTGGCTTCGATCACTTTGATCACATCGCCGATGGTCTTCACTTCCTGATCGTCTTCCAGCTTGACGCCGAAGGCATCTTCGAGATCCATCATGATCTCAGCGATGTCGAGGCTGTCAGCGCCGAGATCGGCGACGATGTTGCTGGCTTCGGTGATCGTTGCTTTGTCACGGCTCAGCCGGTCGGCAATGATATCGATAACCTTATTCTTAATCTCGCTCACGATCGCTCCGGTCTAGTCGACAAGGGTGCTTAATGGGAGGGCGGAGTCTGTCGCCCACCGGAGCGGGGTCAATCGTTCGACCGGGTTCCGGACCGAGGATGGACTCGCGATCGCCAAGGCCATCATTCGCGCTCATGCAACGGCTTGCTTTTCTTGTCACCCTGGCAGGGCTGCTCACCAGCTGCGGGGTCCAGGAAGAGGCGCAAGAGCCGGGCGTACGTGGGCCAGTGATCTTGCGGATGTGGGATCGTCAAG
>JBILBP010000178.1:0-5921 GCA_044353645.1 Planctomycetota bacterium
GCGAGCTACTGTCGAAGGCTCGCTGGCGACCACGCCCAATCGATCATAGCCCGCGTGCCTGACCGGGCACTGCCTGGCCATTCAGGCACTCATGCAGGCACTCATGCAGGCACTCATGCAGAAAGAGCGCTCAAGCCCAGGGCGTCTCGCTGCTCGTCTCGCCGGCCAACTTCTTGAAGATGGTGCGTACGTGGATGCCCAGGCGCGACGCTGCCCGAGTACGATTGTTCTCTTCGGCGCGCAAGGCGCCGATGATCAACTGTCGCTCGCAATGCTCGATCGCTTGGCCGAGGGTCATGCCGGATTCGATCAGGCCCCAGAGCTCGTTCGAGAGGCCCACCGCCGCCGACAAGGGCAGTACCTGACCCTCGGCGAGACCAAGGTCCTCGGCTTCGATCCACGGGCCTTCGCCGAGGACCGCAGCGTTGAGCACGCGATGCTTCAACTCGCGGATGTTACCCGGCCAGGAATGCTTGAGCAGGGCTTGCCGAGCACTGACGCTGAAGCCGTGGGCATGGTCGGTCTCGGCGAGGAAATGTTCGGCGAGCAGCAGGATGTCGTCGCCGCGCATGGCCAAGGCCGGGACCTTGAGGCGGATTACTTCCAGGCGGTAGAGTAGATCGCGACGGAAGGATCCGCTTTCGACCCCATGGTGGAGATCCTGGTTGGCGGCCGCGATCACCCAGCTGTTCGACTTCATCACCCGATCGGAACCCACCGGGCGGAACTCGCCGTTTTCGAGGAAGCGCAGCAATGCCGATTGCGCATTCAGGGCCAACGAGTTGATCTCGTCGAGGAACAAGGTCCCGCCAGCAGCGCTCGGCACCAGCCCGACGCGGATGTCATGGGCACCGGTGAAGGCGCCGCGACTGTGTCCGAACAATTCCGATTCGACCAGGGCATCCGGCAAGGCTCCGCAATTCACGGCGATGAAGGGTGCGGCGGAGCGCGGCGAGCGGGCGTGCAGCTCACGCGCCACGAGCTCCTTTCCGCTACCGGTCGGACCGACGATCAGGGTCGTGCGCGCGGCGGCCGCGACCCGCGGCAACTGTCGACGGAGATCGATGATTGCCGGGGAAAGCCCAATGAGCGAGGACTTTTCATCACATACATGGCCCATTGCAGGTGTCGCGACGGTGATCATGAGAGACCTTTGAAGCGGTGCAGATGTGAACGACCTATAGTTAGTGTGGAGATCCACGCATACAATCAGAGATCCGACTTTCTTCTCGCGCCATGCCCGATCGGGCACGGGCCGCGTCCATGTGACGCGATCCGTGCCCGATTGAAAAAGTCGCTACTCTTGATCACGGACAAAGTAGGCGCTGGCGGGGCAGCACGCTGGCGAGCATCACGCAAGGCCGCAGAGGGGTTGCAACTGGGTGTTGTTGATACCGTCAGCCGGCGCGCGAGTACCCGCGCTCCTGACGTCCGAGCAGCAAAGGGTCCTGGGCATGGAGGATGACCTGCTCAGAACCCCACAAGCGCTGCAACTCGCCGATGAGCTTCGCGGTCGCGCGCACTTTCCATTTGTCGCCGAGGGCCAGGGTCAGGGCCACGCCATCGGGGACGTGCACGAGGATGGTCACCGGGCAATCGCCATCGTTCTCCTTGAAGAGATTTTCCATCTCCGCGACTACCGTCGGCGCGGGCATGCGCGCCACCGACCAGGCGATGGTGATGTCGCGGGTGAGGCGCTCGGGCACCAAGCCCATGGGGATCATCGCCGTCACCTGCAGGCTCGGCATGCGTACCATCTGCTCCTCCTGGGCGATCACGCCGCCGTCTTCGTCGCCATCGACGGCCGCCGGATCGAGGATCTCCTCATCGCCGCCGTCACCGGGCGGACGGCTAGCGCGGCGCTGCTCGCGGAACTCGACACTGCCGATGAACAGCGCCACCAGATCGTCTTCGCACTCATTGCCGAATTTCTCGAACGGACCCGGCTCGAACTGGCCTTTGCGATTGGGCCGCCCGGGGAAGAGCACGGCCTCGAAACGGCCGCTGGCATCTTCGAGCTGGAGGATGGCCATGAAGCGTCCGGTCTTGGTCTTGACTACGCGTTTGCCCACGACCACGGCGGCGATCGCCACCTGATCGCCCTTGGCCATGCCCGGCAGTTCACCGGCGGTGGTGGTCGCGTAGCGGGTACTGAGCTCGGCGTACACCGCCACCGGATGCATGCTCATCCAATAGCCGGTGAGTTCCTTTTCATAGCGCAGCCGTTCGGTCATGTCCCAGTCGCTGACCTCGGGGTAGCCCTGGGTCGCGGCCATGAACGAGGCGTCTTGTTCGAAGGTCGCGAACAAGGTCTCCTGCTTCTGGGCCTTGGTCTTGGCCACGCGTTGGCCGCGATCGAAGGCCTTGTCCATGGTCTCGTACAAGGCTCGGCGATTGCCGTGCAGGGCATCGAAGGCCCCGACCTTGATCGCGGCCTCGACCACGCGCTTGTTGATGGTCCTCGAATCAGTGCGTTCGCAGAGATCGTAGAGCGAGGTGAAGGGACCGCCGCTGGCGCGGACCTGCTGGAGATGCGCCGCGGCGCCTTCGCCGACGCCTTTAACGCCACCGAAGCCGAAACGGATCGCGACCTGTTCGGCCTGCACTCCAGCCAGGGAGAGCTGACGGCGCACGACCGTGAATTCCCAACCGGATTCGTTGACATCCGGGGGCAAGACCGGGATCTGCTGCGATTTCAGCTCTTCAACGAAGAGCGTCATCTTGTCCTTGTCGCCCATCTCGTAGATGAGGTTGGCGGTCATGAAGGCGGCGTAGTGGTTGGCCTTGAACCACGCTGTCCAATAGGCGATCAGGCCATAGCAGGCGCTGTGCGATTTGTTGAAGCAGTAGCTCGCGAAGCCGAGGATCGACTCCCACATCTTGGCGCAGACGCCCTTGTCGAACTGCCATTTGTCCCAGGCGCCGTTGATGAACTTCTCCTTGAGCTTCTCGAGGATGGTGAGGTCCTTCTTACCCATTGCCTTGCGCAGATCATCGGCTTCCGCTGGCGAAAAACCGCAGAGCTCGCGGGAGAGGGTCATCACCTGCTCTTGGTAGATGTAGAGCCCGTAGGTTTCCTTCAGCGCCTGTTCGAGCACCGGATGCGGATAGGTGACCTTCTGCAGGCCGTGTTTGCGGTCGCAGTAATCGATGTGCATGTTGGCCATCAACGGGCCGGGGCGATAGAGGGCGACGAGCGCGATCATGTCCTCGAAGCGGTCGGGCTTGAGACGCGCGATGAGCTCCTGGAAGCCGCGCGATTCGCATTGGAACACGCCCAGCGTGCGACCGGTGCCGAGCAGCGCGAAGGTCTTGGGATCGGCCAAGGGGATCTGCAGCAGGTCGACGGTGATGCCGTCGGTCTCCTGCACGAGGGTGCAGGCCTTCTTGAGGATCGACATGGTTTTCAAACCGAGGAAGTCCATCTTCAGCAGCCCGGCCTTTTCAACCTGCGACATGTTGAACTGGGTGGCGTGCTTGTCTTTGACCTTGCACACCGGGACGAAGGTGCTGACCGGACCCGGGGCGATGATGATGCCGCAGGCATGCACGCCGAGATTGCGGCCGAGCTTCTCGAGTTGCATCGCACCATCGAGCACCCGGCGGGTACGCTCGTCCTCATCGTAGCGGCTCTTCATCGCCGCCACGGTGGCGAACTCGTTCTTCTTCTCATCGAGCGGCTTGAGCCCGAGGCAAACCTTGAGATCGGTCTTGCCGCTGGGATCGGCGGGCACGAGATTGGCCAGCGCCTGACTCTCCTCGGGACTCCACTCATAGGCCCGGGCGACGTCCTTGATCGCCATCTTGGCTTTCATCGTGCCGAGGGTCATGATGTTGGTCACCGCCGCCTCGCCATACTTCTGGCGCACGTAATTGATCACTTCCTCGCGGCGGTCCTTGCAGAAATCGACGTCGATGTCGGGCATGCTCTTGCGGCCCGGATTAAGAAAGCGTTCGAAGAGCAGCCCGTACTTCAGCGGGCACATGTCGGTAATGCCCATGGCGTAGGCGACCAGGCTGCCCGCCGCCGAGCCGCGCCCCGGGCCCACCGGGATGCCGTTGCGTTTGGCCCAGCCGATGAAGTCGGCAACGATCAGAAAGTACGCCGGGAAGCCCATGCTGATGATGGTCTTGAGCTCGAACTCCAGACGCTCGCGATGGGCCTCGCTGATGCCCTCCTGGCCATAGCGTTGAACCATCCCCAGTTCACAGAGTTCGCGCAGCAGGCCGTCCTCGTTCTTGCCCTCAGGACAAGGGAACGTGGGCAGGAAGTACTGCCCGGAAGGGATCTTGCCATGACAGCGCTCGGCGATCACGCAGGTGTTGCTGATCGCCTGCGGATAGTCAGCGAAGCGCGCCGCCATTTCATCGCCGGTCTTGAGGTAGAATTCCTCGGTCGGCATCTTCTTGCGCCGGGTATCGATCACCGTCGTCGCGCCTTCGATGGCCAACTGCACATCGTGGATGGTGGCATCCGCGGCATCGAGGTAGTGCACCCAGTTGGTGGCGACCACCGGCACCCCGGCGGCATTGGCCAAGGCGACATTGTCGGCAATGAGCTGATGCCAGTCGAGCTGCGGATCCGGTCCGAGATCGGCCAGCTCGACGTACAGCCGATCGCCGAAGATGTCCTTGAGCCTGCCCAGCTGGGTCGCGGCATCCTCCTTGGCGCCTTTGAGGATGTGGCTGTTGAGGAATCCCCAGCGCCCGGCGCCGGTGAGGCAGATGAGGTCCTCGTTCAGTTCGCGAATGGCCTCAAGATCGACGCGCGGCTCGAAGTAGAAGCCCTGCAGCCAACCGCGCGAGACCAGCTGCGAGAGATTGCGGTAGCCCTTCTCGCTGGTCGCGAGGACTACCAGCTGTTGCCAGTCGCGGACCTTCTCGGTCATCGCTCCCGGGGTCACGTTCAGCTGGCAGCCGAGGATCGGTGTGACCACGGCGGCGGCGGCCTTGGCGGCGGCCGCGGCAAGCTTGCCATCGTCGGGAGCGGCGGCGGATTCCTTGGCCGCCTTGGCCGCCTTCTCGGCGAGATCCTTGCCCGCCATGTAGAATTCGAAAGCTCCGAAGAGATTACCGCGATCGGTGAGCGCGACCTGCGTCATGCCCTTCTTGGCGACATTCGCGAGCAGCTTGCCGATGGTGATCGGCGAGTTCAGCAAGGTGAAATGGCTGTGCACGTGCAGATGGACGAACTCAGGCATCGCGATCATTCCTCACGGGTCCATCCTCGCCGGCAGCGGTGGCGATCAACGCCACAGCCGAGAGGATCAAACGGGACCCGCCCATGAGCACGGGCAGCAAAGGAAATCGCCATCTACGCCGGAAGCACCCAAGAAGCGGACATCGAGGGTCGAAAACGAATCCTCTCGAAGAGAGGGCAGCAAGGCGGACTCGGTCTCGCCGGGGCTATTGGGCTTCCATCAAGGCGACAATGTGATCCAGGCGCATGCGGCGGAAGAGCACGGCTTGCCGCTCACTGACGCCGATGAGGGTCAACGGGCGCGGCTTGGCGGCCTGGGCCAGGCGGATGATCCAGGCGATCAGCAGGGAGTTGGCCTGATTGATCGCCGAGCAATCGATCTCGAGCTGGAGATCACCCGAATCCTCAAGGCACATGAAGCAGGGATCGCTAGCGAGGGCCGGATGATCGATGGCATCGCGACTGAGGGTAATGACCCGTCGCTGCCCATCGTCGGAGATAGTATAAGGCACATCCATCAGTTGCAGTGACTCGCCATGGTGCAGAAGCCTATACATAGTTTTCACTCCGTCACTGCCTCAGTGTCGGTTGCCGCTCTCCGTGCTTGAGCGGGTGCTTGGGCGGGTGCTTGAGCCGCCGTTGGCGCGCAGTGCCGCCAACGGCCACGGCCGCGGTGCGGGGCCGTGATCATAACGCGCGACCTGATGCTCGCGCAGATGAC
>JBILBP010000179.1:0-5901 GCA_044353645.1 Planctomycetota bacterium
CGACATCGATTGGCGCACGCCCGGGGGCACGAGCGAGATCACGCGCTATCTCGACGGCCGCTTCGCCGCCGCTTTCGCCTTCGCCCAGCCGCAGTTCACGGCGAGCGCGCGCAAGGCCTTCAACCAGGCCAAGCTGCCGGCGGATGCCAGCGACGCGCAGCGCGCCGCGCGTACGGCGTTCCTGGCTAGCAACATCGGCGTCGACGTCGATCTGCTTTTTGGCGGTGGCGAATTCCCCTTTCGCGGGCACGCCGCCAAGGGCTATCTCGTCGATGCCGGGGTCGTGCAGCGCCAACCGCAATGGTTCACCGGCACGACGCCGATCATTCCGCAGATGCTCAGCGGCGAGACCGTCTACGATCCCCAGGGGCGCTATTTCTCCGCCTGTTTCGCTTTGTTCGGCATCGCCTGGTCGCCTGATCGCCTGGCTGATCTGGGGCTCAGCACGCCACCCACGCGCTGGGAGGATCTCGGTACTCCCGCCTACTTCAAACAGCTGACCCTCGCCGATCCGACCAAGTCCGGGGCGGTGGTCACGGCCATGGAGCGCATCATCCAGCAGCGCATGGCTGAGACCCTCGGCGCCGACGGCCAGCCCGATCTCGCGGCCGGCTGGCGGGATGGCTTCGCGTTGCTCAAGCGCATGGTCGCCAACAGCCGGGCGATCACCGACAGCGCCTCGAAGCCGACCCGCGACACCGTACGCGGCGATTGCCTGGCGAGCATGGCCATCGATTTCCAGGCTAAGAGCGAGGCTGAATGGGCGCTACACGAGTCGGATGGAAAGCCCCGCCTGGAGTTCACCGTGCCCGCCGGCGGGACCTCGGTCTCGGGTGATCCCATCGCCCTGCTGCGCGGCGCCCCGCACCCCGAGCTGGCCAAGGCTTTCATTGAGTTCGTGCTCTCGCCAGAGGGCCAGCGGCTGTGGAATTACCGCCTGGGCGTGCCCGGTGGGCCGCGTCAATATGCGCTGCGGCGGATGAGCGTGCGGCGCGATCTGTACACCGCCGCCGATCGCGCGCAGATGAGCGATCCCGACACCGATCCCTTCACCGTCGCCGAGACCTTCACCTATCATCCCGCGTGGACTGCCGCCTATTACCCGCTGATCGGGCCGCTGGTGAAAGCCACCGCCCTCGATCCGCGCGGCGAACTCACGCGCGCCTGGGAGGCGATCATCCGCGCCGGCGGTCCGGCGCGCGTGCCCGAGGCCTGGGAGGAATTCACCTGGTTACCGTTCGCGTACGCCGAGGCCGCGGCGGTGCGCGATGCATTGGCCAAGGGTCCCGAAATCGCCGTGCCCTTGCAGCGCGAATGGCTGGAGACCGCGACCATCCATTACCGGCTCGCACGGGCCTATGCCGAGGCCGGACGATGAAGCGCGGAATCTTCGCCTGGGCCGGATACGGTCTTGTTTACGCCTTCCTGGTGGTGTTCATTGCCGTGCCGGTGGGCCTGGTCCTGGTCGGCGGCCTGTGTCCGACCTACCTCGCCGAGGTCGTGCGCCATCCGCTGTACCGCGAGGGGTTCCTCAACGCCCTGCGCGTGGCCTTGGTGGTGACCAGCGGCTGCTTCCTGCTCACGCTGCCCTTGGCGTGGCTGGCGTGGCGCTTCCGCTTCGCCGGCAAGGGCCTCGCCGAGGCCTTGCTGCTGACGCCGCTGATCCTCCCGCCGTTCGTCGGGGCGCTCGGCGTCTTCCAGCTTTTTGGCACCTATGGCGTGATCAATACGCTTGGCGCGCACCTCGGCCTGTGGCTTGCCGGACACGGCCCGGATTGGCTCGGCGATCACCGTTTGGCCCTGGTCTGCGTGATCGAAATGCTTGGTCTGTATCCGATCCTCTACCTGACCCTGGCCGCGAGCTTCGCGCGCATCGATCCCGCGCTGATCGAGGCCGCGCGCATCGCCGGCGCCGACCGCTGGACGGTGCTGCGACGCATCGTCCTGCCCTTGCTCAAGCCGGGCATGTTCGCTGGCGGGGCGGTGATCTTCGTGTGGAGCTTCACCGAACTGGGCACGCCCCTGATGCTCGGTTTCGAGCGCATCACCTCGGTGCAGATCTTCAACGGCCTGGCCGACATCCAGTCCAACCGCCTGCCCTTGGCGCTGGTGGTGATCATGCTCGTGGTCGTCGCCGGGCTCTATGCTGGCGGGCGGTTCCTTGCCGGGCGCAACCCTGCCGCGCTGATCGTCAAAGGCGGTGCTGGCGATGGCTCGCGGCGCCTACGCGGCTGGCGGGCGGTACTCGTATGGCTGCCATTCGCCGGACTGGCGCTGGCGGCGGCGGCGCCGCACCTGGTGGTCGTGCTGCTCTCGGCGGCCACCGACTGGTATCGCACCTTGCTGCCGGCGGGCATCACCCTGGCGCGCTATGGCGAGGCCCTCGCCCATCCGCAGGTGGTACCCTCGATCATCAACAGCCTGGGCTATAGCGCCGCCGCGACCTGCCTCGGCGTGGCCTTGGGTTTGGCCGTGGCTTGGATCACGGTGCGCTGGAAGCCGCGCGGTGCCGCCGGCCTCGATGCCCTGGCGATGGTGCCCTTGGCGGTGCCGGGCCTGATCATGGCCTTCGGCTTCCTCGGTGTCGCCTTGATCGTGACCCATTGGGTGCCGGCGTGGCGTCCGTATCTTGATCCGCAGCAGAATCCCGCACCGCTGCTGATCATCGCCTATGCCGTACGCCGCCTGCCCCAGGCGGTGCGCGCCATCAGCGCCGGTCTGCAGCAGGCGCCGCCGGTTCTCGAGGAAGCCGCTGCCGCCTGCGGGGCCGGGCCGCTGACGCGCCTGCGCCGCGTGACCATGCCCCTGATCGCCGGCTCGCTGGCGGCGGCGGCCTTGCTGACCTTCAGCTTCAGCATGCTCGAAGTCAGCGATTCCCTGATCCTCGCCCAGCAGCGCGACTTCTGGCCGGTGACCAGGGTCATCTACGAGTTGGCGGTACAGCTCGGCTCTGGTCCGGCTTTAGCCTGTGCCTTCGGCGCCTGGGCGATGTGCTTCTTGGGGGCGTGCCTGGCGGCGGCGGCGGTGTTCTTGGGCAAGGGGCCTTCGGCGCTGTTCCGTAGCTGAGATTTTTACTTTCCGGGGTGCGCTGAAAGCGCATGGAGTTATGGCGTGGCTGTCGCTGATTCCTGACGATCAGCGGTGAATTCCATATTTTTTGGCGTTCGGGTCTGCGCCAGGGGGTTGGATTTTTAATATAGTATGGTATTAGTTGTTATCCGAAACGCAGTGGTCCGCGGTCGGCATCCACACGAGCACCTATGCACCCCGTTCCCTACGCAGCGTTTGCCGATCGTCACCAGGCCAGGGTCCAGCTGGCGCAGAAGTTCAGCGCTTGGCGCGGCGGCGAGATCGACGCCCTCCACGCCCTCGCCGAGCACTCTGTGGATTTTCCACAGGTCAGCGATGACCAGGTCGATGCGCTGCTGGCGGCGACCAGCGCCTTTCGGAGATGACACCCATGCGTACGCCGTTGCTTACCGCCGATATCACTATTCCCGCCCAGGAGGTCACCCTCATCGGCGATCTGGTCATGCCGCACAAGGCCGATGCCCTGGTCCTTTTCATCCATGGCAACGGCAGCAATCGCCACAGCTGGCGCAACCTCAGCGTCGCCCAGCAGCTCAACGAGCAGGGCTTGGCGACCTTGCTCTTCGACCTGCTGACCGCGGATGAGAACGCCATCGATCACCTGCGCGGCGAGCTGCGCTTCAACATCGAACTCCTCGGGGCGCGCTTGATGGCGGTTCTCGAATGGGCGGCGGTGGCGCCGCAGTGCGCGCACCTGCCGTTAGGTTGCTTCGGCAGCAGCACCGGGGCGGCGGCGGCGCTGATCGCGGCGGCGCACCGTCCGCAGCTAGTGCGGGCGGTGGTCGCGCGTGGCGGCCGTCCCGACCTCGTCAGCGACCGTGAGCTGTCGCAGGTGCGGGCCCCGTCCCTGTTCATCGTCGGCGAGCTCGACACGGATGTGCTTGCGCTCAACCACCAGGCGATGGCGACCATGGGCGCGCCGGTCCAGCTCGAGATCGTACCCGCCGCCGGGCATCTCTTCGAGGAGCCGGGAGCCTTGCCGCACGTCGCCGAACTTGCCGGAAGCTGGCTGGGGCGGTACGTCGCCGGGCGCGCCCCGCGGGTGCGCAAGACGCGTCTGCGCCAGGGTTCGAAATCATCGGCGAGTGTACAGCCGAATGATGGCCCCGATTATCCACCAGCCTGCTGCTGAGGCGCGCGCATCTCGCGACCGTGATGCGCATCACCGTACTCGTCGGCGGGATGCTACCCACGGTCATCCTCGTCGGCCAATCTCTGACCGGCACCTGGGGCGGTGGCGTCAGCGGTGTCGTAGTCGTGCCCGTCGCTGGGAAAAGAGGTCGCGTGGTCGAGTCGACGGGGTGGGCGACCGATCGGAGGGGGCTTTCGCGTCGCAAAAGTGGTTTTGCCGCTGGCACTCAGGAAGGGGGCGACTAGCTTTTCGCGCCTCGCACACCACACCGCGACTCCGGTTTCCAACTTTTTGGTTACACGGCCGCGTCTAAAGAGACATCCCATGGCCATCAAGGTCCATTACGAGAAGACTGCCAAGCTCGCCCCGCTCAAGAAGAGCACCGTCGCTATCGTCGGTTACGGCAGCCAGGGCCACGCCCACGCCCAGAACCTCCGCGACAGCGGCATCAATGTCATCGTTGGCGCCCATAACGCCAAGAGCGACACCGCCAAGCTCGCCAAGAAGCACGGCATGACCGTGTTGCCGGTTGGCGAAGCCGTGAGCAAGGCCGACGTCGTGATGTGCACCATCCCCGACGAGTTCCTGCCCGACGCCTACGAGAAGGACATCGCTCCCAATCTGAAGGCCGGCGCGATGCTCATGGTCGCCCACGGTTTCAACATCCACTTCGGCTTCGTCAAGCCGCCCAAGAACGTCGACGTGACCATGATCGCCCCCAAGGGCCCTGGCCATACCGTGCGTTCCGAATACGAAAAAGGCGGCGGCGTGCCGTGCCTGGTCGCCGTCCATCAGGACGCCACCGGCAAGGCCCTGCAACGCGCCCTGGCCTACGGCAACGGTGTTGGCGGCGCGCGCGCTGGGATCATCGAGACCACCTTCCGCGATGAGACCGAGACCGACCTCTTCGGCGAGCAGGCGGTGCTCTGCGGCGGCCTGACGGCGCTGGTCAAGGCCGGTTTCGAAACTCTCACCGAGGCTGGCTACCCACCCGAGATGGCGTACTTCGAATGCCTGCACGAAGTCAAGCTGATCGTCGACCTGATGTACCAGGGCGGCCTGAGCTACATGCGCTACAGCATCAGCAACACCGCTGAATACGGTGACTACATCACCGGCTCGAAGATCGTCACGCCCGCCACCAAGAAGGTCATGAAGCAGATCTTGAAGGACATCCAGTCCGGCAAGTTCGCCAAGGCCTTCCGCGCTGAATGCGCCGCTGGCAAGCCGATGATGGAGAAGATGCGCAAGGCCGAGCCTGAGCATCAGATCGAGAAGACCGGTCGCGAACTGCGCAAGATGATGAAGTGGATCAAGAGCACCGAAGTCCGGAAGTGAATCCGGCATACTGATCAGCTGATCAGTGCCGTTGTGCCAAGAGCCGGATGGGGATTTCCCCATCCGGTTTTTTTCTCAACGAGGCGGTTGCGAAGGCTGTGCGCGCATCCGCATTCGACTATTGGCGATCGGCTCCTAAAGTGAGCTCATGCCTGGTTCTGCTCGCGTCGATGTCGGCATGCTCATCGCCAAGATCGAGCGGCTGAACTGCATTGGTGTCGCCTTGTCGCAAGAAGCCGACCCCGAACGGGTGCTGGAGGCGATCCTGCTCGGCGCCAAGGAGCTCACCGATGCCGATGGCGGGTCGCTGTATATCCGCGTTGGGGATGAGCTGCGCTTCC